>CAYJSO010000059.1:0-6152 GCA_964372795.1 uncultured Methanosarcinales archaeon | reverse complement strand
TCCTTTTTTAAAACAACCTGGTTTTTTCTTTTTATGTTGCCGTAAGTGAAGCCGAGTTTTTTCAAATTTGAAATGAATTTGTGCATGTTGCCTATTAATACTAAGTCAAAGTCTCTTTGCGGGAATTTTTTCCTGAATAATTTGTGGTAGACTGCGTTTCTTACTGTTCCGCCTACAATGTAAGCTCTTGTGTTTTTTGGGATTGCTTTGATTGTTTCGATTAGAACTTGTTTTGTGCTTTTATCGTGCATGAAAAGTGGGGGTTTGTTGTTGTTCATTTATGTTCAAATTCCAGTAAACTATATAAATTGTTAAGCTTATTTATAGTTGTAGTTGGGGTTATATGCAACAAGAGCTAATAGATGAAGTGAGCGTGTTTTTGCTGAAGAATGGGTTTACGGTAAAGGCATTGCCGAGGACGGCTGTGGATGTTTTAGCCAGAAGAGGGAGCAGTGTTTTGTTATTGAAGGTTTTGCATGATGCGAATGCTTTAACTTCTGAAGTTGCTAATGAAATGAAGAAGATTGCCGGCTATCTGCAGGCTGCTCCAATTATAGTTGCTGAGAAAGGCGGAGACAAACTTGTTGAGAATGTTGTTTATCAGAGGTTTGGTATTTTTGCTGTTAATTTTGATACTTTGAGAAGCTGTGTTAAAGGAGAGATGCCTGTTTTTATGAAAAGCAATGCCGGGCTAACAGTTTTTGTTGATGGAGATGAATTGAAGAGAGTTAGGGAGCAAGAAGAGGTTTCTTCCAGCAGTTTGTCAAGGCGGATTGGAATAAGCAGAGTTATGCTGGCTAAATATGAAAATGAGAAAGCTGAGATGGGAGTTAGGGTTGCGGAGAGGCTTTACGATGTTTTCGGCGAGAGGGTTTTTGCCAGGGTAAATATGTTTAAGCCGTTTGATGAATTGGTCAGCGAGAAAAGCGGAGATTATTTGAAGAAGTACGATGAACTTGGGTTTAATGCAGCAAATGTAAGGAAAGTTCCGTTTGATATTATTGCCAAGAAAAAGAATGAAATAATATTAACTGAGATTGGAGATGTTGTTAAAAAAGAGGTTTTCCAAATTTCTAATTTGTTGGATGCCGATAACTTGGTTATTTTTAGAAAGAAAAAGCCGAAAGATGTTGCTGCTTTGAAGAAAGAGGAGTTTTTGGAGTTTGAGGATGCTGAAGAGTTGGTAAAGTTTTTGAAGGAGTTCGAGTGAAAGATTTAAATAATATAATTGCCTGACTGTGAATATGGGGAGAATTATTATCATATTAATAATTGCATTATTTGTTCTTGTAGGCTGTTCTCCAAAAAATCCTTTTTCTCTTGGCGATATAACCTTAATTTCTACAGACGTGTCCCGTTTTAATGAAAAGGAAGAGATAGTTGTAACTAAAGATTTTGAAAACAGGGGAAGATATATCAATCTATATATTCCACTCATTAGAAATGCTGATACTAAAAATATACGGGCAAACATGCGTTGCGATGTTCCAGGCTATGAACTGTTCTCTAGCTTGGATGAAAGGGGAAACCGGCATTATTTTAAGTCGTATCTGTATAGGGATCTGGATTTCCAGATGGAAGGAACCGGTAGCTTTTCAGGGGGCGGAACAGTACTGAACGCAGGCAGTTCAGAGGGCACAGAGATTCTGCTGTTAAAAAAAGGAGGGGGCGCATATTTTAATTTAGATATAGATTTCAGAGGCGAATCCCCTCAGAAAGTGAATTGTGTTGTGGATATTATAAGTAGAGATCCCCCTTATGTTGCTACAAAAGAAGTTATATTTAATTACCCAGGGATTAAAGGCTTTTCCGTTTTGGATTAGGTATGCGGGATTTAGGAATATGGGGTGATGAACTTTTGAAGGAGTTTTGAGTAAGATATTTAAATTGATCTATATTATACATTTATATGAGAAAAATATTGATTATAGTATTGATTTTCTTATTAGTTGGGTGTCAACCTAAAGAAATTACTAAAGAAGAGGCTGAAGAAATCGGAATGAATGCATTAGCAGACCAGTTTATTGAAAATTCTAAATGGAGTAACGCTAAATGGAGTAACCGGGGCATTGAAAATCTTCACAGATTTATGAACGATACTAGAGAATTAGAGCATGGTGCAGCGTGGAGGTTTATAGGGGAAGCTCAGGCGATCAAAGGTTGGAAACTTGTTAAAGACAATTTTGAGCAAGGGCTTGTTAAGTTAATAGTAGAAGGCGAGAAAACTAATGCATACATTAAGTTTGGTGAAAATACTTATGTTGGATTTAAATGGAAAAAACCTGAAGGGAAAAAACTCAACACCATTAAAGACCAAGGTATCGAGACTGATTTAAATGAGATCTCCTCACAATTGCATTCTATTGAAGCGGATGTTGAAAATTCTGAAATGATTATTAATATTGATGCAAGAAATATGGAATGGGGCGGTGATGTTGACAATACAGACGTCTTTGTCGGAAAGGGTAGTAAAGATCCGGGATTTACTCCAGAGCAAGCAAGCCTGAAGTGGTGGTGGTTGGATGATAATGTAGATAAGCCAATCACTGAACTGTGGATGAGGGTAAATGAAAATGGAGAAGATATAGTTATCAAATTCTATAGAGAAGGAGATGAGATATTGTATAATAGGTATGTAATGGAATGATAATTGATGGGAATTTAAGAACACTAGGTGATAATGTTTTTGAAGGAGTTTTGAGATGAAAGCTGTTAGAAAGTTTTTTGAGAGGAGGGTACCTGTGTCTGAAATTAAAAGAATCAGAAGATCTTATGAGGAGCTGTTAAGGCAGCGCGATAGGCAGATTGAGGAATTAAAGAAAGACAATGAATTGCTGATTAGAAATGCAATTACGCAAGCGGAGAAAAGAAGCGAGATGGGTGGGCATGCCAAAAGGCTGATTGAGATAAACAGGGAGCTGAAGGGAAGGTTGGCTGGTAAAAAGAAAAAGAGGTAATATGCTTGAGAGTTCATTTGTTTTTCTTGATGGGATTGGCGCTGTTGCAGAGAGAAAGCTGTGGGAAATTGGCGTTAGGAGTTGGAATGATTTTTTGAAATTAAAGGAAGTTAAAGGCATTTCTGGTAAAAGGAAGAAGTATTATGACAGGCAAATAATGTCGGCTAAGAAAGCGCTGCAGCAGGAGAATTACAATTATTTTTTGAGTGTTTTGCCTAAAAAGGAAATGTGGAGGCTGTATAGTTATTTGAAAGACAGCTGCTGTTTTTTAGATGTTGAAGTTGATGGGTATGGAAAGATTATTGTGCTTACTTTGTTTGATAAGTTTGAAAGCAAAACGTTTGTCAGGGGGGTAAATTTGGAGCGAGAGATTTTTGAGAAGGAGATTAGGAAGTATAAGTTAATTGTCACATATAATGGGAGCGCGTTTGATATTCCAAAGATTGAGAAGGAGTTTAAACGTAAGATGGATGTGCCGCATATTGATCTAAAGCCGCTGTGTTTGCGTTTGGGGTTGGTTGGAGGATTAAAAGAAGTTGAAAAGCAGCTTGGGATTGAGAGGCCTGCTAATCTAAAAGGGCATGCAGTTGATTTATGGAAAGCTTTTTTTGCTTCCGGGGATAAGGAATGGCTTGAGCTGCTTGTTAAGTATAATGAAGAAGATGCTGTTAATTTGCACAGGGTGCTGGAGAAGTGCTTGGCGAGGCTGAAGTTAAAGCATGGATTGGAGTAAGCTTTAAATATACTTTTAATATTCTAAGCTTAAATTGAAGATGAGGAGGTGTAACAGATGGCAAGAGGGAGCAACAAGTTAGGAAGCTGGGCCTTTATTGTTGGTTTGATTTTGGCCGTTGTTCTAGGTTTTGGTTTTGGAGCGCAATATGAAACTACGATTGTTTGGGCGCTGTTTGTGATTGGTATTGCTGTCGGGTTGCTAAACGTTACAGCAGGCGAGACACAGTCTTTCCTGACAGCAGGCACAATACTAGCGCTGATGGCCTTCTTGGGGCATCAAAGCGATGTGTTCGGCGGCGTTCAATACGTTGAAGGAGTATTGGCTGCAATTATGAGGCTGTTCGTGCCAGCAACTATTATAGTTGCGCTAAAAGCTGTGTATGAGCTAGCGAGAGATTAAGTTTTTTTGTTTTTTTTCTTTTTAATTTCTCTTTCTATATCGACTGCGGAGCACACAGAATACGGAGTATAATCCCTGTTTGCGACGCTAAGTTATATTTAATTTAAAGTTTTAAAAAATATAACAGAAACAAACTAAAAATAAACTTAAAATCAACAAATTTAAAATTATTTATAACATAATAAAACCTTGATCTGCTTCGCAGCCTATGGTTTTAGTGACGTTTATCTCGCTTTATTATTCAGCCACTCCCTGAACATTCTCTCTGCTTCGGGCAAGCCGTGGAAGAAAGACTGGCTTTGTGCGATTTCTGCTGACAGGAAAACTCTCTCTAAGCCGCGCCTGTCGTTGTCGTGCCTGTATTTTGCGTAAAGCTCGTTTAGAATTTCAATTGCTTTTTCTGCCTGTGCCTGATTTCTTATTTCAGGCAAATGCTTGAAGTCGTTTGAGTAGCGCCTGGCTTGGTTTTGAGACAGTGATTCAAAGATTAAGGTGGTTTTTTTGGGCATAGTTGCTGGAATTATTATTTAGGTTATTAAGTTTTCGTCATATAGATTAGAATATGCCCTATATACTTCTTATGCGATGCTTTTAAATTCTTAGTTTGCGTTTGCCGCATGAGGGTGATGTGTGTTGGGGTGCTGAGAGGCTTTAGGGCTTCTCGCGCCTTGATAATGAAAATGAAAGTGCATGAGTTAATGCATCAGGCCGTTAGGGTTCCGGGGCAAATATCTGTTGCTGCAGCTGCAAGATTAATGGATTCTAAGAGAGTGGATTCTGTTCTTGTTGATCATAAAGGGCTTTTGGGAATTGCAACTGAAAAGGATATCATGAGAAAAGTTGTTGCCCGCGGCTTGGATCCAAGCCAAGTTAAGGTTGCTGATGTTATGAGCTTTCCTTTGCATACTATACATCTGAGCACAGATGTTGAGGAAGCAAGCGAGATAATGGACAAGCATGATATAAGAAGGCTTGTTATTATGGAAAATGGAAGCGTTGTAGGAGTAATAAATGCTGCTTCAATTGCCAAAAATGTAAGATATATTAATGCTCGCAGATTAATAACTCATGAGATGGGCGGGGACATTGGGATGGAAGATTTATAAACTAATTCTTTCTTTTTCTGGTTATGGTGTTGGAAAAAGAGCTGATTGAAAATGTTAGTAAAGCTGTGCCTTTTGATTCTGTGACTGAGCCCATTCTTGGAGCAGCTCAGAGCTTTTTTTCTGTTACTGCCAAGATACTTGGCGGGATATTTGGGCTTTATGTTCTTTATTTTTTAATTAAATGGTACTATGGGCATAAGATTGTAAAAGAGATAAAATCAATAAAGGCTGAGCTGCAGCAGATAAATAAGGAGTTAGGGGAAAGTAGGGGTATGAGCAGTGTAAAGGGCAGGGGCAGGGGGAAAAATGAAAGTTAAAATTGATAAAAAGGTTTTTGAGAAATTTCATGAAGATTTCATGGTCGGGGTTATATTTTGCTCTGCGGCAGATAATTCTCGCAGCCCTGCGGATGTGCATGAAATGCTTAGGGATGTTGAAGAGTTAGTCAGGATAAATTTCAAGCCAGAGACTGCAAGCGAGCATGAAATGATTTCTGCCTGGAGAGCAGCCGTTGCGCATTTTGGAGAGAAAGCTGCGCATTATCAAAGCAGTGCTGAAAAACTGATGATGCTGGCGCTTGAGGGGAAAGATATTGAAAGCGAGAATGTGTTAGTTGATCTCTGCAATTTCATTTCTTTGAAATATATTGTTCCTGTCGGGGCAACAGATGCAAAGAAAGTTGCTGGTGATTTTGAGTTCAGGATTGCGCAGGGAAATGAAGCGTTTAGTATTGGAAAGAAAATTCAAAAAGCAGAGAAAGATGAGCTTGTGATAAAAGATAAGGTAAAATTGATTGCGAGAAAATTAGATTATTCTGAGAATCCTAAAACCGCTGTCGGCAAATCCACTACAAAAGCGATTGTCCATATTGAGGCTTTGCCGCCTGTCAGCGCTGCTAAATTGCGCAGGATTACTGAGGTGCTTGCTGGGCTGATAAAAGTGTTTTGCGGGTGT
>CAYJSO010000058.1:0-6182 GCA_964372795.1 uncultured Methanosarcinales archaeon | reverse complement strand
TTATCATGGGGCGAAAAACATTTGAATCAATCGGAAAGCCTTTGTCGGGAAGAAGTAATATGCCAGTACGTTCTGAAGTCATTATAACTCTCTCAGCATTCCAGCGCAGACTTGCGCCTCCTGTTTGAGCAATTGCCCATAAGTTTGCTACATCACCAGAAATATCACGAGCTGCGTGTTTATTTACTGCTTCACCGACAGATAATCCAGCATCGAAAGATAACGGATCTCTCAACGAATCTTCCTTTGGACTTAAACGCCTGTCTGCTTTAGTCATTTTAAGCTTTCTGAGCCAACGAATATTTAAACCTTTCTAAAATTTAACTATCAATAAGTTAGAACAAGAAATAAGTCAGAACAAGAACAACGAGATTACTACCAAAACAACCCCAACTACAACCGCAGCCCACGCTAATTTCTCGTATAAAGTTTTATTGGAGAAATAACCGGTTAGTCTGTAGCTTAGCTCGGAGAATTTTGATGCTATGCTGCTGAAGATGTCTGTAAATGCCATTTAAGGCAGAAGTATTTTGGGGTTTTTATTTGTTTTGCTCTTTTGTCCCTAATTCTTGTTTATTATGCTCTGTTTTATTTGGTTTTGATTCTTTTTTAGGCTCGGTTTTCTTTAGTTCAGTAACTTTAGCTTCTGTCTTAGCTTCTTTTGGTTTGGCTTCTTCTTTTACTTGCTCCGGTTTTTCCTCTTTTTTACCCATAACTTTCTCTTTTAATGTTTTTAATGCGCCTTTCTTTTCTTCAGTTTTAGGCTCTTCTATTGGGAAGCCGTGCAGCTCTGCTCTGACTAAGCCGTCGTCGTATTTGATAGCTGTGACTTTAACGTGATGCGGAGGATGCTTGATGCTGCGCTTCCAGACTGCATGATTCAGCTGTCTGCCGAGCTTTACGTTTTCGCTTTTCATGTGTTTTTTTAAGAAGTCTCTCAGTGCTGTGACTGCTCTTTTTGCGCGCTTGTAATGCGGGGCTTTAAGCCATTCTTTCCTTAAAGGAACATTGTAAACTCTTTCTAGCTTTGCCATGTTATTTCACTTCTATTACGCTTTTGTTCTGGTTCTTCTCCAGGAGCGCTTAACGCGAGTATGCCTGCCCGGATGAACTCTTCTTCCTTTGCCGTATATTTTTGGAACTGTCCAAAAGGGCGCCCAGCGTGTCTGCGAGTGCTTCTTTGCCAATCTTTTCTTCTTTGCCGGATGTTTGTAGCGCGTCATTTTGTTTTATATTATATTTTTAGTTTTGATTTTTGTTTTGTACTCTGATTCTCTATTCTTTATAGTTTTTAATTTTTTACTTGATTTTGTTTTAAATTTTTATTTTTTGTTTCTTTTTTAACTTTTCATTTAGTTAATTTATTTTTATTATTGCATTATTGTTTTTATTTTTTAGTTTTAATTTAACCATAATTTTTAACTGATTACTTTCTTATTATCTTAGTTTCTCTCTTTTCTCCGGTTAATCTGGATAATATTGATTTTAATGTGCTGTCGTCAATCTTTTGCTTTATCCGCCCTGACTGCAACAGCTGAGCGAGCACAACTATTAGCTGCAGTGCTTTTTCCTGGTGAGCTGTTTTTATGTTGCCGTATCTTGCCAATGCTTCTTTCGTGAACAACTGCTTAACAGCTGTCTCAACCTGAGCAAACTGCTGCTGCGCTTCTGTGTCTTCCTGATGCTGCTGCTGGAATTTTGCCCTTAATTCCTCCAGCTTCCTGCGCTTTATTTCTTCGATTTCGTTCATATTTACCCTTTCTTCTTGAGGCGCTCTCCTTCCGGGCCGACTATCTTTTTCTCTTCGATTGGAGCTGCTTCAATCTTTACTTCAAATGTTTTTAATTTCTTCTTGCGCTCTTTTACAGGCTCTTTTGCTATTTGAGCTGCAATCTTGTCTAAAAATGATTTGCCTTGATTTGTAAGCTTTCTTCCTTTGTGCGCGCCTTTTTGAACTTGTTCCAGGAAGCCAGCTTTTTCCAGCTGTTGTAAAATTTTTCTTATTATTGAGCCGCCGCCTCTGTAGAAGTGCTCTGGCCTGTAGCCGCGGTTCTTTCTTCCGCCGTATTTTGTTCTGAGTTTGTTTGTTCCAATTGGAGCAAGCTTGTAAATGCTTCTTAGAACGGCTGCTGCGCGCACATACCACCAATCTGTCCTAACCGGAGGGCGCTCAACGTGCATTCCTGTTTTAACGTAAGACGCCCATTTGGGAGGCTGAACTAAGTTCTTTTCCTGCAATTGTTTTGCTGCCCTTTCAACGAGTTCGTTTGGATCGACTTCGAGTGCTGTTGTCATTTTGGTTTGATTATTGTAATTTTGTTAATATTTTATTGTTAAATACTTTTATTTTTAATTCTAAACTAATTTTTATTCAGCGTCGCATAAATGTATTGGTTTTAAAACCCCTACCAGCTCCGCAGCCGATGGCTTTGGTATATAAAGCTTATTATATTATCTTTAAGTCCAGAATACGCCGTTAACTATAAGCCCTAAACCCGTGAGCTTGGAAATGTGGGTGGTTTATAAAGATTTCTATCTCAACAATTTAATTAACTCCTCTTTTGTTATACCGGCTTGATTTATTATGCTTAACAAAGTTCCTTTAGCTAACTCTTTTTGTGCAGTGGAACAGGAATAACTATTCTTTTATTTTCTGTTTCTTTTCTAAGAATTGCGTGACTTCCTGATGTACGAATATGCCGAAAGTCAATCTTTGCCAGTGCTTTGATAACATCACTGCCTGATACGACTGGCAGCTTTGCCATTATGGCTTACCTCGATAAAAGAGAATGTTGGGGGACTTTCGCTTCCAAGCTCGTGTAATTCGTCCGGAAATTCCTCTAGGTACAATGTAATTGCTTCTTTAACGTTTTTAGTAGCTTCCTCCATAGTAGAACCTTGACTTGAAATTCCTAAAGTTGTACAATGAGCCACAAAAACTGGCTCGCCTGCGCTTAACTTTTCCTTAACAATAACAATATCAAAATAGTGTCTTTCTGCCATAGGTTTGTATAAATTAGGCTGCTTTATATAACTTTCGGGTTCATTCGTTATGGTTTTATTGTAACTATCAAGTAGTTAAATAACAGAAAGGTTTATATAGGGGTGGTTTATGGGGAGGTTAAGATTAATGAGGTTGAATAAATGGCAATTGATATCTTAATCGCAAGGCATGAGGAGAAAGCAGAGGGTAGTGGGCCAAAGCCTTTTCCGGGAAGCGCTGAAGACAGGCAAGTTCCAATTAGCAAGGAAGGCAGTCTAAGGGCTTTTGAACTAGGAAAAAACGTATTTAGTGGAGCTAGCAATATAAATCGCTGGGCAGTTTATGTTTCTGATCATCTGAGGACACAGCAGACAGCTGATGATATAATTTTAGGAAGAGCTAATACAACTAGAAATATGATGGTTGATTCCGGATTAATGCGCTATGTTGTTGATAGCGGTATTGGTTTGAGCGGATACAACTGGAGACATCCAAGATTTACGCAGTTTAGCGGAAATGAGCAAGCAGCTTTGGATGGATTTGTTAATGCTCTGATTGAAAAACATTGGCTGCCAGAGGATGGGCCAGTAAGCAACCTAGGGGTTCCTGTAGCAGCGCAAATGGCTTATGGTTTGATGAGAGTTGTTGTTGATGGTGTTGAGTATCTTGCTCATAATGTACATGAAGGAGAAGATGGGAGGTTGCTTGTTGTTACACACGCTCCACTGATTGATATGTTTGCTGCGGCGTTTATAGGTGTGGTGGACTATGACGCGGATGACAGCAAAACAGGAGACGGAAGAAATTTAGTTGGTGTAACTGCCGAAAGAAGGTTATCAGCGCACAACTTAGGGCAGTATATAACAGGAAAAGTTGATACGCAAGGTAAAGGAGGGATATTCGATCCAACTGTTGGCTTGCTCATAAAAGGCGAGAGAAAAACAATGAAATTAGACGCGATGAGAGAGATTGCTTTAGATCTCTTATACCATTCTACACAATCGGTGCAAAAAGCAAAATAAAACAAAATGACTGCGGAAAGAAAAATACTATTAATCGGAAGGCATGGAAAAGCGCCAAAAAAAGCAGGTGGCGGCAGCCTAGATGAATTAGTGCCGGAAGCCATAACTGAAGTTTATCAAAAAGTTGGCGTTCCATTAAGTGGGCAAATTGAAGAATATAATATTACAACAGAAGGCGTTTTTGTAAGGCATACAAATGCTGTTAGAACAAGGTTTACGGCACAAGCGATTCTTGCCGGCGCATTTGATTTAAAGCCTTCCTCGGGCAACAGTCCTCCGACGTCTGTAGAAGATTTAGGTAATTACGATTTTTCAAATTTTGAAGTTTTAGAAGAGCCGAGATTTAACATACCTAAACCCGATGGCATTAATTTGAAAGTATATTCAGAACAAGGGCCAGCTGCTAATGTTGATTACTGGCTAGCAAATCCGAGCGCTACGGAGCATGAGGGCGTTCCGATTGAGACATATGAATCAATTAGGGCAAGAATGACTGCGGGAATCTTAGATGCAGTCGGTAATCTAGTATCTGATGGCAAAGATCTGGGTTTAGTGGTTATACATGCAACTCATGCCGAACCTGCAGTAATTGCGCTGGTTAATACGGCAAGATCAATGCCTGTGGCAAAAACTGAGGAAATCGGCGGAGCATTTGAGATGGGAGAATTTGCGCAGCTGACAATAGAGGGAACTGCCGGCGGTGTTTATAGGGCGAAATTTGAAAGAAAAGGACAAAAATATGATGTTGATATAACTAAATTGTAGAGGTAAAAATGAAACAAGTCTATGTTGTAATTGCAAGGCACGAACAAAAAGAGGGGAGTATTAAACCAGAATTGCTTGGTCATGCTATAGACAGAACAGTGGTTTTTCTAAGTGGAAAAGGAAGGAAAAACGCTTATGAACTAGGGGGGAAAGAATTTAGTGGAAAAGACATTTCTAAACTAGTTGTTGTAACATCAGATTTTATAATAACACAGCAAACAGCAGACGCAATTCTAGAAGGAGCTGGATATGATCCAGAAGAATTAAGAGGAAGAGCGGATGTTGCTAGATTTTTAACTGACAGCAGAATTGGGTTAAGTGGAAGTGTGTGGAAGGATATTCCAGGAATTCCTGGCTATGGCGAAGAGCCAGAGCAATTAAATCCTTTTATTAATGGATTGCTCGGAAGTTACTCTTTGCCAGATGTAGATGATCCTTATAACGCAAAGAGAATGCCTGTAATGGCGCAAAAAGCTGTCGGGGTAGCTGATGGGTTGCTTAGAGGATTAGAAGATTTGTCAGAAAGCTTAAGGGACGATCAAAAGGGCGCTGTTCTAGTTGTAACGCATGTCCCACCACTTGACGCGTTTGCAGCATTTTATGATGACCATATGCAGTTTGTAGATACAGGAGAAACTAGAAGCGATGGAAGAAAAGTGTATCATGTAGGTGTTGTGCCACCCGTTAAAGCACATATAGAGGGGCAGTATATGAACGGAGTAGCAACTTTCGGTAAAATACACGGACAAGGGAGCGTACATGATTTGTCAAGACTCGTTTTAAACGTAAGAGGCAGTGAGCTTGCTTGCGATTTAAAGGAGTTTGTAGATGATGTGAGTAGATTAAGGCATTTAGCAGCCAACGGACTGCAAGTAAGAAAATAAAATGACAGACAAAAAAGTTCTTGTTGTGGATGATCAGGAAGAACCTAGAGAATCTACAGTTGAAGCACTAAATGATAGGGGATATTTGGTTTTGTCTGCAAGCGGCGTTGAAAAAGCGATGCGTTTAGCTGGCGAACACAATGGCGGATTAGCTGTTGTTTTAAGTGACTGGGATATGGGAGACGGAACTGGACTTGATCTTTTAAGAAGATTTAAGGAAACGTATAAAAGCACTGAAACTGTATTTTACTTAATGACTGGCATACCTTCAGAAGAAAGAACGAGGCAAGCACTTGAATTAGGCGCTGAAGGAGTAATAACAAAGCCGTTTGATCTGCATCATTTGCGCAGCTTAGTTGAGAAACATTTAATATAATTCTGCACTGGACAGCTTATTTGGCTTTATTTGCACTAGACAACCGTGCGCGCAGGATTTATAAATGAGCTGTTTCTAAAAATAAAAGAAAAAACGTCGCTCAACCAGATATAACAGGAAACTGAAACCTAACGAGTATAAAGTAAAGCTTA
>CAYJSO010000057.1:0-6233 GCA_964372795.1 uncultured Methanosarcinales archaeon | reverse complement strand
ATCCTACTACAAAACCACAAAGCAACAGCCACCAACAACAGCTCCAAAATGGATTATTCCAAGAAACTTCATCATAAAACAAGATGAAACAAAAGCATTCCTGGAAGAAGCAGATAAAAGATACAACCTTTCAACCTACCAGCCAATAACAATAAATATTAATGATGAAGAGCAGTGGGCAAATGCCCCGGATCCAATCAACCACAAATTCAAAACAGACAATAGCGGAACTTTAACGATATATTACAAAGAATAAAATGAAAACCGTCCAAACAATCAAAAAAGTACTAACAGAATTCAACAAAAACAAGGTTAAATACTGCATCCTACGCAATTATGAATTTTTAACTGATAAAAAACAAAAACCAGGCTTAGATCTTGATATTAGTATTGCAATTGAAGACAAAAGCAAAGCCGAACAAATACTGAGCAAATACAACTTCATCAAAAAACCGAAGCAATTCTCCCGCAAGCACCAGGGCTACAGCTATTTCTCAAAAGAAGAGCTTCTAAAGCTAGGCTTCGATGTCCAATGGAACGGCGTTGTCTGGAACGACATGTATTATTTAAACAGCTCCATCTACAATAGAAGAAAAAAAGTTGCTTACTTTTATGTTTTATCAGACGAAGACGCCTTTATAATGTACTTATGCCATTCCATCTTAGGCAAAAGATTCTTTAAGCAAAAATACAGACAGAAATTATTAGGGTTATCGAATAAAGATTTAGATTTCAATTATATAACAAATCACTTAAATAAAACTTTTAAAAACAGGAGTATAGGCAAAAAACTAGTTTACTTAGTTAAAAATAATCAATTTGATAGAATATTAAATATAAAAAATCGTTTAATAACAAAATTCATCTTCCCAAACCACACATTCCACTTCATTTCATTATTCTTCCGCTGGTTTAATGAAAAAATCCTAACAAAAAAACAGCCTTTGATCGCAATAATCGGCCCAGACGGCGCAGGCAAATCAACAGCAGTACAAAACATAACAAAAATCCTGCAGCAAAACAACAGAAAAGTAGCTCAAATTTACCTGGGCAGAGGAAAATCTCATTTGCTTCCAATCAACAAGACAGGAAAAGCAGTTTACGAAAGAATAAAAACAAATCAATCCAAATCTTTAGTTAAAACAATCTACTACCTGGCAGCACCTATCTACACTCTTGATTTACTGCTGCGTTATCTCTTCATCGTAAGGCCAAAAAGAAAAAATAACATAATAGTCACAGACCGCTACGCAACCGACATCTATTTAATGCCAAAGATAAGCAATAATTTCAGATTATTCCTATTTTCTTTGTTTCCAAAACCTACTTTAACATTTTATTTATTTAACGATCCAAACACGCTCTACAATAGAAAAAAACAACAATCAGTTGAAGAACTAAAACAGCAGCTAGCATTCTTCGACAAAATAGCAAAAAGATTAAACGCAATTAAAATTAAAACAGACAAAAAAGAACAAGTAACAGCAGAAATCTCAGAAAAAATATTTAATTATCTAGCTAAAACACAATTCTAACCCCCATACAATTTCAAAAACTCTCTCGCAACCTTCCTAACATCAAAATTCTTAATTTTCTTAAAAGCCCTCAAAGCAAACTTCTTAGCTTCTTTTTCATTTTCCAAAACAAAGTTTATTTTCTCAGCTAAAGAAGATCTATTAGCAGCAACTGCATAAAACACTTCATCTCTGTTAAAAATCTCAGCTAACTCTGCTTGCATCGTGGTTACAACAGGCGTCTTGCATGCAACCGCTTCCAGCAAGCAGGATGGATTGCCCTCAGTCCCAACCATATCAACATAAGGCAAAACAACGACATCTGCTAAATTCACATAATCAGCAACATCAATGTCGCTTGTTATAACTTTCACCCTGTATTTTATCCCCAAATCTTCAATTAAATCGATATAATCTTCCGTTACTTTATGCCGCACAGCCATAACAAAAACTGCATTAGGATTACCGGCAAAAACAGCAGGCAACCCCTTTAACAAAAACTTAACTCCTTTCTTCTCAAACAAACTACCATAATAAAATACTACCTTTTTGCTACTAAAATCATATTTTTTCTTTAATTTTATTTTATTTTTTTGATTAAACTTTCTTAAATCTATAAAACTTCTAATAACCTTAATCTTACTTTCCTTAACGCCTTTAGCAACCAATTTCTTTTTCATAACTTCAGTAGAAACAGTAACTAAATCCACTTTATTCAACAACCAACTAAACCCCCCAAACTTCTTAGGATAGGATTTTATCGTATGAATTGTCTTAGCTTTCTTACAATACTTCTTGGCAAAAACAGTCCTTAAAACCAAACCAGGCGCAGCGCTAAACCCATGCAAAACATCAAACTTAATTCTTAACTTCCTCTGCAGATAATCAACTGTCTTTCCATGCCCTAAAATCTTCCCTTTAAACATTCTATAAACACTAACCCCATCAATCTTCTCAAACTCAGGATAACCATCCCTTTTCTCAGTCACAACAAAAACCTTATGCCCCATCTTCATAAGTTCTTTAGCCATAGAAATAGTTGTAATTGCCGTCGACTCCTTCATATTCCTCAAAAAAGCAGTACTCAAAAATGCTATATTCATAAAGCCCCCTTAAACCAATTCAAGCCAAAACTATATAAACCCGTATTTAAGCTTTGCTTATGGGAAGGTGGATTAAAACATAATTAAAATGAAAACTGCAATTACAATAACTGCAAGGATGAAATCTACGAGATTGCCATTGAAAGCAATAAAAGAATTAGCTGGCAAACCGGTTATAGAACACCTAATTGAACGATTAAAGCATGCAAAACTCCCAGGCATGATTATACTTTGCACCTCAACAAACCCGCAAGATGATATTTTAGTAGAAATGGCAAAAAAGAACAGTATAAAATTCTTCAGAGGCAGCGAACTGGATGTCTTAGACAGAATTTACAGCGCAGCAAAACAAAACAACGTTGACTTCATAATAAGTTGCACAGCAGACAATCCGTTAACAGATCCGCATTACGTAGACAAAATAATACAAAAATTCAAGGAAACAGACGCAGATTTCATTACAGCCCTAGACTTGCCATTAGGCGCATTCGCATACGGAATAAAAGTTGCTGCATTGGCAGAAATAATAAAGCGCAAAAAAGAAGAAGACACGGAAATCTGGGGAATTTACTTCAGAGACACAGACATATTCAAAAAAGAACAAATTGAAGTAGAGCCAGAGCTAAAACACCCCGAAATTCGCTTAACCATTGATTACCCAGAAGACTTTCAATTATTAGAAACAATTTACAACAAATTCTACAAACCAAACAAGTTATTTGAGTTAAAAGAAGTTGTAAAATTCCTATTAAACAATCCAAAAATAATGCAGATAAACGCAAACATGCCGCAAAGACACGCCCCAGTTGCTGATTTGTCAAACTTTAAAAGGTAAAAGCAAAATGAGAAAAATCCTTTACATCACCGGAACAAGAGCAGACTACGGCTTAGCCCGCCCTATTTTATTCGCAATAAAAAATGACCATAAACTAAAAGTAGAGCTTGCAGTTACAGGAATGCACTTGATGCACGAATTTGGGTTTACAATAAATGAAATAAAAAAAGACAGCTTCACTTACCACGTAATCGACGCAACTTACGAAAAAGACAACAAAGCCTCAATGTCTTATTTTTTGGGAAAATTCATAATAAAACTTACGAAAAAACTGCAGGAAATAAAACCAGATATTATCCTGCTGTTAGGCGACAGAGCCGAGCAACTAGCAGCAGCAATTGTTGGCGCTTACTTAAACATTCCGGTTGCTCACTTGCACGGCGGAGAAAAAACTTCTACTGTTGACGAATTAGCAAGACACGCAATTACAAAGTTTGCACATATTCATCTCCCGGCAACAAAACAAAGCGCGCAAAGAATAAAAAAACTCGGAGAAGATAAATGGCGCATTCACGTAGTAGGCTCTCCTGGCATTGACTCAATCAAACCAGAAATAAAGCCAAATAAAAAAGAAATTTGCAGAAAACTGAACTTTGATCCAAACAAACCAATTGCAATTATTGCACAACATCCGGTAACACCAGAAGAGCATCAGGCAGCATTCCAGATGCAGCAGACAATGGAAGCAATAAAAGAATTAAAACTGCAGGCGATAATCACATATCCAAACGCAGACGCAGGCGGAAGAAGAATGATAAAAGTAATTGAACAGTACAAAAATTTAAAAAACATAAGAATCTTCAAAAGCATCCCTCACAGCTCATTTATCAACTTGCTGAAAATATCTGATGTCATAATAGGCAACACAAGCAGCGCAATAATAGAAGCCCCTTCACTAAAGCTTCCGGCAGTCAACATAGGCTCAAGACAGCTTGGAAGAGAGCATTCAAACAACATAATTAACGCAAACTATAAAAAAGAAGAAATAATTAAAGCAATTAAAAAAGCATTAAGCCAAAATTTCAGGAAAAAACTCACAGGAAAAAATCCATACGGCGACGGAAAAACAGCGAATAGGGTAGCAAAAATATTGTCAAAAATCAAAGTAAATGAAAAATTAATCCAAAAACAAATAACATATTAAATAAAATTTAAAATAGAAAATAAGAAAAACAAAATAAAAAACATTAAAATAAAGAAATAAAAGAAACAAAATGGCAGAACGCTTTAAATTATGGCAGCCCCCAGAAATCGAAGAAAGCAGACTAACAAAATGGAACTGGATGGTTCAGAACAAAGAAGGCTTAAAGCTTGGCAAAAACACAGACATAGGCGCTTTTACATACATCAACGCTAAATACGGAGTTGAAATTCAAGATGATGTCCAAATCGGAAGCCACTGCTCAATTTACTCAGTTTCAACAATAGATAACAAGCAAGGGAAAATAACCCTGAAGCGCAACTGCAGGATAGGCAGCCACAGCTTGATAATGCCTGGCATAACAATAGGCGAAAACTCTGTAATCGGCGCTTTCTCGTTCGTAAACGAAGACGTTCCAGACAATTGCATCGCAGTCGGCATCCCGGCAAAAGTCATTAGAAAATTAAAATAAATAATCAGATAGTAAATAAAGTAAATAGAAGAAAAGATGTAACAAAAAAGGTAAAATCTAACAATCAATTAAAATTCGAATAACTAAAAAACGTAAAACAATTAAAAAAAACTAATTAACAATAAAATTAAAAAATTAAAATAAAAAATTAAAGATTAACAATAATATAACAATAAAACTTAAATTAATCAATGAATAGTTCTCCGCTCTTATCACTTCTGTCAGTGCAGTTCCAATCCACTTTATAAACAAAAATATTTCCTCCAGTCACCTGAAACCTCTCATCAAACAGATCAAAGCATTTCAACCCATGCCCCTCAAAGAAATAAAGCTGTGTAAACATGCTCTTTGCTTGCGTTTCATTTGCAAGAAACACAGAGGAAGTAGCGTTACTTTGCGGAACCAAAATCACGGAAAAACCCAAGTCGCCCTCAAAATCCTTTGATTTAACGCCTTCTTTGTCAGCAAAAATAAGTGAATCTGGATAAAGCTTCTTCTCGCCATCATCAAACCAAGCATCCATTGTGTCTCTATCTAAACTAAAATCAAGTCTTTCTCCTCCATAACTAACTTTACACTTTAGCTCCTTCTCCCCTTCCTGACAGTGATTGTCTCTGATATCAAAAGAAGGATAAGGTGAAATCCATTTATCTGGCTCCTCTGACTTCATCTCACTGTATACTCTAACAGCCTCCTCCTCGCTTAGATTAAACTTACTTTGCAAAACTTCAACCGCTTCTCCCCTAGATAATCCTTTAGTTTCAACAACCATTGCTGCCTTCCAGAAATCCCAGCTGCCAAAATGCGCCCACGCTCCCCCCTTCTCAACCATATCATAAGAAGCAATTACAAACGCTTCACCTGGTTGACAATGTGTTAACTTTAATATCTTCTCAATTTCATTATCATCAAATCCATTTTTCTCTAAAACTTTCTTCGCCCCACTCTTATCAAGCAAAATTATCTCATTCACAATATCAATTGAGCTAGGAGCAAAATTTATTTTCTTCTCTATCTCATCAAACGCTTTATTCCCCCCGCAATCAAGCATCCTTAATATACCAAGAGAAACATTCTCACTACTTGTTATAAGCATTTTTCCAACCCAATATGCTTTCGGAGTGTTCTGGCTTCCGCCGTCAAATGAAACTGGCCTGTCTCCTATCGC
>CAYJSO010000056.1:1894-6396 GCA_964372795.1 uncultured Methanosarcinales archaeon | reverse complement strand
GAAAAACATTGTTAGAAAGCGAAGTCACAGCACCCATCTGAACATACTGCTTGCCGAGAAAAATCGTCCCTTTACTCCCCCACTTCTCTACCTCTTTCCTATTCCTTCCAATCACAATATCAAATGCCATTATCCACAGCTAATTTCTTTATGTTTTTAAGGCTTTCTGCTAATTAATTTAAAAATCATCAGCTGCGGAGCAGGTGCGTGTCGACGCGAAGCGTGACTAGCTCCTACTAAAGTGCGTTAAGCACAATAAAATTATGCGACGCTATTTTATATTAAAGTTATTTAAATAAACAACAAAAACAAAAAACCATTAACTAAAATAAAATTTTAAAACGGTAATAAATAATTAATCAAAAACTAAAAAATTAAAAACAAAAACAAAGCTCAAGCCAGCTCAACATCCGTCAAAACCATAACTCTGCTCTCTTCTCCTTTAACTCTAGATTCCATCGAAACTAAATACTGCACGTTTGCCATTTCAGCTGCCTTCAGCATATCTCTGTCAACTGGCCCGTCCATTACAATCGCAAACACATTGCCTACACTTTTCACAGTCGCAGCCAGCTCGCTGACAGGAACCTTGCCCAAAACACTCAGGCTTTTGTCAAACAAGTAAGCTCCTCTTGTTCCGAACAAATCATCAAGCGCATTCTTCAGCTTCTCTTTCTCTTCGTTTCCTAAAACTTGCCTCTGCACTCTTGCAAACATCGGCTTTGCCATTATAACCGGCTTCTTAACCTGCATCAATGGTCTCTTCTTCTCCTCATCAGTTCCATTTGCTCTCTGCATAACTTCCATCTTTACTTGCTCAGCAGCAACTTTCCCTCTCAAAGCTTTATGAATTTCCTTTTTAGTTATCTCCTCAACTTCCTTTCCATCAGGTGCTTTGCACACAAAATCAATCTCAGCAGTATTCATTAGCTCCCTTATTATTAAATCCCCGCCCCTGTCGCCGTCAACAAAAGCAGTTATAGTTTTCTTTTTGCTCAGATCTTTTATCGTCTGCGGCACAGAAGTTCCATTTATTGCAATGCAGTTCTTTATTCCATTCTTCAATAAATTAAGTACATCAGCTCTTCCTTCGACAACAATAATCTCATCACTTTCATCTATCCCGGGCCCGGATGGCAGTCTCTCTCTGCCGTATTCCTGAACTTCCATAACTCGTACAGCTTGCGCAACCTCATCCGCAAGTTCCTGTGAGTCAGGAAGTACAGTCTCTGCCAGATTTCTTAGCAAGCTCTTTGCTCTGTCAACAACAAAATTTCTTTTGCTTATCCTAACATCTTCAATTTGCGTTACCTCAATTTTGGAATTGCATGGCCCTATCCTTTGTATTATTTCCAGAGCAGCAGCTACAATGCACGTTTCAGCTTTATCCAAAGAACTTGGAATTGTAATTTCCCCGGCAGTTTTCCCGCCGCTTGTATTGACATTTACTTCTATCCTTCCAATTCTCCCGCTTCTCTGCAGCTCCCTTAACTCTAAATCTGCTCCAAGCAGACCTTCTGTCTGCCCGAAAATTGCTCCAATTACATCCGGCCTGTCAACAACGCCATCAATTGTTATGTTAGCATGAACAATATATTTTGCTGATACTGGTGCTATTTTTCCCATTTTAATCCCCCTCAAACTCTATGAGCTTGAATGTTCTCAAAAATCCTTGATTTTTGGAACCCAAAAAATGCTTTGCATTTTTTATGGTGCCAGAAGCTAAGCTTCTCAGCACCTCACATTTTAAAGAAATAGAACAAGTTTCCTATTACCATTTCACTTTATCTTAATCTACATTCCTTGCCTTATCAACCTAAGCACAATAATGCATTAGTGATGATATAATGAAACTGATTTTCTGCTTGTTCTATTTCCTTGTTATTATTATTATTATTATGATCTGAGGCCCGTGGCACTAACCCCAAAGCTCATCGCTTAGCATTCAGCACGAACTCCATTTGGTACTCTCGTGACGGGCTTACAGCACTAAAAACACCCCAACTATATAAAAATTTCGTTTAAAATCAGCTTTAAGCTCAAAAAGGTCGTTTAATGCAAGCAAATATTACGCATCGACTGCGGAGCACATAAAGTTTAATATAAACTATACAATTATGCGACGCTATTAAATTTAAAATAGTTAACATAAAAATATAAAATAAAACAAACTAATTAAAAAATCAAATTAGGGGTTATATTTCTATATTGTAATCAAACCCCGGCAGGCCGCCATTTCTAGCAGCCTGCTAGGGAAAAAGAGGTGATTGAGTTTTATAAAGTGATTGCAGCCCAGAAACCTTGCGATTTCTGAGCACAATCGGAGGTGTTTAGATAATAAGAGCGTTCAGAAGAACACCCCTATTATCGTCACTACTTCACAGTAGAACTACTAGTATATAAACCTTTCGGTTGTTTTACTATTTTAGGGGGGTGAAACAACAATATTTAAATAAAAGCACCCATTTGAGCATCAGAATGATAACAGCACAAGACCTTGGTTATCAAATAAAGCCACAGCCAACCGTATTAGAAGGCGTTTACTTTAAAATAATGTCTCAATTTCCATCAGGCGTAATTCCAGTCTCTTCAGCCTACATTCTTCAAAAACAATTAGCGGAGCTCCTGGCTCTACCAAAAGGTGTAAAATGGACAAGAGAATTTTTAGAAGAAAACTGCCCTTGGAACACAAACTACTTTGATACACCAACAGCAATCGCAGGAACAAGAGATCAAGTTTTTATCGATCCAAACTCTCCAATTTTGCTTGGAATTACTCCGCAAATAAAAAAGAAATTGGTTAATGGGGGAATTCGAATTCCTCTAAGCTCAGTTCCACAAACAGCTAAAGCTTATAGTAGAGAAGAACATAAATTTGAAGCTCTTTTAACAGATCAAGAAGCTGTTGATCATTTAGTTTGGCAGGATCTGGCAACCGATGCAAGATTGCCTCAGCCTCAAGGCAGAGCTTTGCTCGAACAGCTTGTCCCACTTAAATTTAGAGCAATGCGTGCTTACGATCATGAAAAAGGAATGGGTATTTACACTCTAGAAGACAATCAGCTAATATTGCGCTCTGTCGTCCTCGACAGGCTTGACGGCAGGGCTGTTGCCGGTGGCTACAGGAACCTTGTCAACTACTATGCGCGTCTCGTCGGGGTACCGTTAGAAGTACTCGTCGGAAAAAAGTAGCCCAAGATAAAATAAATTTTTAATCCTTATTTTAACAACATTTTTAAACTCCCCATTCTAAATCAATAATTCATGGCAAAACCACGCGAAAAATTCAAAACCAAGCACGGCGTATTCGATGAGTTCACAAACCGCACTCTATTTAAGCTAATCAGCGAGCACCATTTCGAAGGCTTGACAAGCCCTTTATCCATAGGAAAAGAAAGCAATGTTTTTGCTGCAAGAAATAAAGACGGAAATTACGTTGCAGTTAAGATTTACAGATTAGAAACCTGCGACTTTAACAGAATGTATGATTACATTAAGTTTGATCCAAGATTCTCCGGCTTGCTAAAAAACAGGAGAAAAGTCATTTTCGCCTGGGCCCAGCGAGAATACAGAAACTTGCTGCTGGCACACGAAGCAAATATAGCCGCACCTCTTCCAATTACAGTAAAAAACAACGTTCTGGTAGAAGAATTCATTGGCAACAGCTCACCAGCTCCAAGATTAGTCACCCAAAAGCCAAAAGATCCCAAAAGATTCTTCCATGAAATTATCAAAAACATAACAACTTTATACAAGCACAACATGACACACGGCGACTTATCAGCTTTCAACATACTAAATCATAATGAAAAGCCAGTTTTGATAGATTTTTCGCAGGCAACCGTTAAAGAAAATCCTAGATTTGAGGAACTGTTTGAGAGGGATGTTACAATAATAACAAATCATTTTAATAAATTGGGTTTGAAGCTGAATGTGCAAAAGATTATAAACAAGATAAAGGCAGGCAGATAAAATGAAAGAAGAATTTTCCTACACGCTGAAAATCCCAAAGGACAGGGTTGGAGTATTAATTGGAAAATCAGGAAAAGTAAAGGATCAAATAGCCAAACGTACAAAAACTAAAATAGATGTTGATTCAAAGGAAGGCGAAGTTACATTAACAGCAGAGGATGGTTTGAATTTATTCGAAGCAAAAGAAGTAATCCGCGCAATTTCCCGCGGCTTCAATCCAAAAACCGCAATTCAATTGCTAAAAACAGACAATACTCTTGAGGTAATTAACATTGTAGATTTCGCAGGAAAAAATAAGAACAATTACATCCGTTTAAAAGGCAGAGTTATTGGTGCAGAAGGTAAATCAAAGCGTGAAATAGAGCATCTGACAAGCACAGAAATTTCAATTTACGGCAAAACAGTCGCAATCATAGGCGAAGTGGAAGACGTAATGAGCGCACGCAAAGCAGTAGAAAACTTGCTAAAGGGTGCAACCCACTCAAGCGTCTATCATTTCCTTGAAAAGAGGCACAGGCAAAGAAAAATTG
>CAYJSO010000056.1:0-1884 GCA_964372795.1 uncultured Methanosarcinales archaeon | reverse complement strand
TAGGCAAGGATGATTATAAAATGGAATAGGCTGCGGAGCTGGTATGTGTCGACGCGAAGCGTGACTAGCTCCTACCAAAGTCATTAAGAAAGTTTTAATAAGTCTACGAAGTTTTCCTAAATTATGAAATACGCAATTATTATTCATGGAACTGGCGGCCATCCAGAAGAGAACTGGTTTCCTTGGTTAAAAAAGGAGTTGAAAAAATATAATTATAGGGTAATTGTTCCCCATTTCCCTACTCCTGAAAATCAGACTCCCGATGCATGGTTTAAAGTTTTTAAAAATTATGAAAAGTACGTGAATAACGAAACAATTCTTATTGGCCATAGCTGCGGTGGCGCCTTTCTATTAAGAGTACTGGAGAAAATAAAAATTAAGGTTAAAGCCTCAATTTTTGTAGCAGCGTCTGCCGGCGTTAAACCAATAAAATACTACGAAGTCGATCTTCCATTTATCGAAAAACCGTTTGACTGGAATAAGATTATGCATAGTTCAATGAATTTTTTTGTGTTTCATTCTGAGGATGATCAGCTAGTTTGTGTTGAAAACGGTGAAAAAATTGCGGAAAAATTGGGAGTAGATTTGGTTAGACTTAAGAACGCTGGACATTTTAATAAAGCGGCAGGTTATACTAAATTTGAATTGCTTCTCGAGAAATTAAAGGCCATACTATAAGTTATAACAATAAAAACAACCAAAAACCCAAAACTATTTAAAACCAAAAAATTGCAAAGCAATTTTGGGTTTATAAATTCAAAGAATTTATAAACAAATCAAAACTCTACAATCAAACAGTAAAAAGAGTATGGCAAGGGAGCATAAAAAAGAGAAAAGGGCTGCAGGCCCTAAAAAAGAAACAGCAGCAAGAGTAAAAACAGCAGAAGAGCTCGCAGAACGCCAGCGTGACATCTCAGTAGCAGAATTCTTCGAACGCAACCGCCATTTACTGGGCTTTGACAACAAAAAGAAAGCTTTACTAACAACAATAAAAGAAGGCGTTGATAATTCTTTAGATGCTTGCGAAGAAGCAAGAATTCTTCCAGAAGTTACAATAGAAGTAGTTCAGATGTCAGAAGAGCGCTTCCGTGTTATTATAGAAGACAATGGTCCCGGCATAGTTAAAAAACAAATCCCAAACATCTTCGCTAAGCTGTTGTACGGCTCAAAATTCCACACAATGAAGCAGCAGCGCGGCCAGCAGGGCATCGGCATCTCAGCAGCCGTTCTGTACGCCCAATTAACGACAGGCAAGCCAACAAAAATAATCTCGCGCACAGCGCCAAAACAACCGGCGCATTTATTCGAGCTGCACATTAACACCCAGCAAAACAAACCCGAGATTGTTTCAGAAAAAGAAGTTCCTTGGAAAAAAGAGCACGGAACTCGCATAGAATTAGACTTGGAAGCAATTTATCAGAAAGGCGATCAAAGCGTAGATGCTTACTTAAAAGAAACTGCAATAGTTAACCCTCACACAACAATCATTTACGTAAACCCAAAAGCAGAACAGATTATTTTCGCAAGAGTGACAGATAAGCTTCCGCCAGAAGCAAAAGAAATCAAGCCTCATCCTTATGGAGTTGAAATAGGAACAATGCTTAAGATGCTTAGGGCAACAGAAGCTCGTTCTTTGCAAAGTTTCTTAACACATGAATTCTCCCGCGTAGGCAATGAAACAGCGAAAGAAATCTGTCAGAATGCTTCCTTAACTCCAGGCATGAAGCCGGCTGATCTGACAGTTGCTCACGTCGAAAAACTTGTAGAAGGCATAAAAAAGACAAAAATAATTTCCCCTCCAACTGACTGCATCGTTCCAATCGGCTCTGACTTGCTCGAACAAGGCTTAAGAAAAGAAGTTCAGGCAGAATTTTACACTTCCGT
>CAYJSO010000055.1:1498-6559 GCA_964372795.1 uncultured Methanosarcinales archaeon | reverse complement strand
AAAACGCCGGCGCTGCCAGCGTTGTGTGCCTTAAATTAGTTTAATTAAAAGGATGCCTGACAAATTATTGCCAGACACCCAACGCCGGCAGCAGGATTTTCTCAGCAATTTCTTTTTTGCTATTTTGAACCTGCACATCCTTGCGGACAGCGGTTTTCTGTTATAAATTCGAGACCGCCGCACTACCAGATTATGCGATGCCGGCATAAGAAAGATTTTTATGTGGCGTGCTTTTTATAAAGCTTTCTGGGGCTGTGGGGTAGCTTGGCCATCCTTCGGCGTTCGGGACTTAGCGGAAAACGCCGTGACCCCGGTTCAAATGCTGGTTAGAAAGCAGAAAGTCCGGGCAGCCCCATCTTTTAAATGCCTAGGAAACCAAACCCTTCTGCACTAGCATTCTCTATCTCATCGAACTTTTTAAGTATTTCGGCTTTGTTAGCTGCTTTGGTTGCCAAGCCTTCAAGCAATTTATCAGCCACTTTCAATGCTTCTTCGCTGCCTTCAAATATGATGTAAACTTTGTCTGTTTTTAATCCTAATGAAGCCGGTGTTCTAACGTAAATGCTCTGCCTGCTAGTAATGTCTTCTTTTCCCAATAGCTCTTGCGCTTTTGCAACGTTGCTTGCCGGGAGTTCGTATACTTCTCGCATTGAGCGTAATGTTTATAGCAGATTTAAATATCTTTCTTAAAAAAATGCGGACGACAGGATTTTCGATGTAAAATTTTATTTCGAACCTGCGTAGGCACTAAGCCACTGGCTTTTTCCAAAGCTACCTGAAGCCAGCCCGTTTGGCCGCTCCGGCACGTCCGCGTAATGAGTAAAATAGGTAAAGGGGTTTAAAAAATTATGGTTATTTAGCTGCTGGAAAGCAAACGCTCTGCATTCTTATATGCAAATTTCTCCTGCACGGCTGGATCAAGTCTTGCGATGAATGCTCTGCCGTAATTTGCTAAAGCTTGTCCAACTTCTGGATCATGGCTCCAAACTACTTGAGGGCTTCTGTCTGTGCCCCACATGAATTGGTCTGGATGCCTTTCAATGATGCCTTTCCAAGTATCAAGATCTTCACGAATAAGGGCATCATGGTCTTCTAAATATGCTAGGAATTCTTCCTTTGTCTTATCCGGCCTTATCATCCACTCATCGCCATATAACTCGTCTACTGTGTAGAAAACGTTTGGATAATTGCCAATTATTTCTCCAATATCTTCCAAATTCTGTCTGCCACCTTCGTAATCTATCAGTTGATCGCCATGGAAGATAAAATTGATATCCGGGTTTTGCTCCAAAACCTTTTCAAAACTATCTTTCTGGCCTTCGCCAAGATGAAAGTATACTACCAACTCGTGTTCCCTTATTACAGGATAAATTTCCTTAAGCCGCGTAGAATCTGGGGGGAGTTCAGCAGCACCATCTTTACGCTCATAAAGGCCAATTTCACCATAGCCACGAAACAAGTTAGGATATACGTTAAGCATTTCTCTCAAAACTTTAGCATTTACAGTCGGGAAACCATCTGGATCATTATCGTTATCTGGAGGCATGATGAAAGGTACGAATTTCTTGGGGTAGAGTTGCATTGTTTTGTTTGCTACTTCCAAAAGCTGCTCTGAAATTTCCGGAAAAACTGGAAAGAATGCAAAAACTTTTTTTGTGCCTTCCTGCCCTAATGTGCAAACGATATCAGTAATCTTAATATTTTCGCCTAGCGAGGGAAAAACCGGATCTGCTTCACCATTAGTTTCTCCAGGAGGATAATCTGGAAGGTCTGGTATGTGATAATGTGTGTCTATAAGTGACCCTGTGTAATACAAGCTACCATATTTTGGGCCAGAAACTTGTTTGCAGTTAGAAGGCTTGAAAGCAGCATCAATTCGCTGCTGCCAGACTTTTTCTTCGAATGAAAGTTCATCTTCTTCAACTTGAGCATCTTCAGAATACTCTTCTACTGTTGCGTTGTTCTCTTCTTGTGCTTGTGCAGGAGAAGTATTATCAAGTGACTGATAGGTCTCAAAAGGGGCAGATTCTTCAATGTTTGAGGCAGGCTGTTGTGCGCAACCAACAAGTAGAATAAGAAGGATAAACGATGGTAAGATTGTCTCTTTTTTCATTGCAATAATTCTCATTTTTATTACATTTAATAACTTTTTGGTTTTATGCTAATAAGAAAAGCCGCTGTCTTTAAGGATTTGCTTAAGATAATGATGCCAGCTTTTATTTATTTTTGTAAAGAATTTGTAATTGGAATGGTTCTTGTCTGCTTTTAATTGCTTAATGTTTTTTATTTCAACTAATGCAACTGCAACCAAGCAATGTGTGCCTGTTTTAACATTAAAAGCAGCTTCTTTTGAAAAGAATTCGTAAGGGCCGAGAAGCTTTTTTATTTTTCCTTTTAGATTTGTTTCTTCTTTCAGTTTGCGCTTTACTGCATGCTCAATTGTTTCGTTTTTAAAGATTCTGCCGCCTGCAAGCCAGTACTTGTTTTTCATTGGCTTGTTTTTTCTTTTAATTAATATAAATTGATTTTTGTGTTTTATAACCAAATCTACGCAAGGGATTGGGAATTTGTCTATGATTTTTTTGTACTCCTTTTTTGGGATAATGTTTTTCATTTTGTTTAAATACGGCAGCCGGGATTTTCGTTTTTTGTGTTTTAAATTCGAACCCGGGTCACCACCTTTCTTCTGCTGTTTTTTATTGGGAGGGTGGGGTCTTTTCGTGCACGCACGAAACCCAGCGCGAAGCTTGCTTTGCGCGTGTACCACTGGACTACTGCCGTATGAGTGTAAATGCCGCGGCCGGGAGTTTCATGTTGAGTTTTTAGTTCAATTTTTGAACCCGGGTAACAGCCTCGAGAGGGCTGTGTCCTTGACCGGACTAGACTACCGCGGCAATGAATAAGAATTAATTAGGGTGGTTTTTAAAGTTTCTGTTTATTTCTTCTTCCCTAACTTTTTATACGCCAAGTAAATCACCAAAGCCAGCTCAATAAAGATAACAACCGGGCGCGTGTACCTGCCCATTTCGCCGAAGTAGCGGATTGTGCCTACGAAAATTGTTAATAATCCTCCCAGTAAAAAGCCGGAGCCAATCCATTCGTTTATTGGATTTTTCTTCTGAGGCAAGTATAGGCCAACGAATAAAGCGATTAAACCGGTTATTGCTGAGACGATGAAAACGACAAGGTTGTAAAGTTTGTTTGCTTCGTCATACTTAATACCGCATGTTTCACAATATGCTTTAACTGCGCAGCCGGATTCGTTGTATTCGTATGCGATGTAGCCTTTGTCTGCTGTGCATGAGTCAATTATGGGCTGGGGAGCTTTAAATGTTGGGCATGAATTATCCTGATCTACGCGAGCGGGTTCTGAGTAAGCTGACTTTGTGCAGTAGTCCTGGTAATCTGGAGAAGGATAAAATGCTTCAATTGAAACATTTATTAGAATTGTAAATAAAACAGCTATTACGAAGATCATGATTATTCTTCTTACGTCTGCCATAAGAAAAGGATTTTTTAGTTGTTTATAAGTATTATTGTTTAACGGATTCTTACCGTTAATTTTTTTGAAGTTAGTACTGATTTATTGCTTTCTATTAATAAAAGGCATTCGTGGTCGCCTAATGATTCAGATGTCGTGTCGATGATTAAAGCAAATATCTGCTCGTCGTTTGGCTTGACTGTAAATGCTTGTTTTGGATAATCTGTTTTAAAAGGGCAGGATGCCAAGAAATTGATTATTATTGCTTTATTTTCTTTGTTGTAGAAAGCAGGCCATGCTTCTGCTTTTGTGTCAACTGTTGCAATCAATGGGTTTGGGTAAATATCAAATATGTTTTCTTTAAGATTTTCCGAGAAATAATCTTCTGCTTCCTGCATGAGCTGTTCTTTTGATTTTTGGGAAGTGCAGCTTGCGATAGTTAAAATTACAAAAATTAAAATTAAAGATATTACAAATAATCTTTTCATTGAATTAAGAAATAAGCAGCGATTTTTAAACTTATCTAAGAGCCGAGGATAATTGCGGCAGTTACTACTAGGGCAATTCCAAGTATTTTATAGACAATTATGCGCTTTGATATCCTTTCTTTTATTATATGCGGCATGAAGATACTCAGCAATGTAGATATAATGAAAACGTAAGCCGGCTGGGTTGTTGCCATCGCAGTCACCAATGTGACTGGAGCCATGGAAGTTGCTGCAAGGAAGGCAAAGCTGCCTAAAAGGCCGATTAAAGAAATTATAAAAATTATTGATCTGTAATGCATAGCCTGCTTCATGTCTGCGCGGACTTTTTTAGAGAAAAGAGGCGATATTATCATAAGAGCCACTACCAATGTTTCCAGAATGTACGTGTGAAAATAATTAATATGCGAAAGCAGGTATTTGTCAGCAACGCTTGTGACGCTTAGCAGAATTACATTTAAAATAATGAACCAGAATGAGCGCATGAACCTGAATCTTGAAAAGCTTTCCATGCCAAGAGTTATTCCGCCAATTATTGCCAGAGCAATAGCAAAATATTTTAGCGTTGGAATCTGCTCTCCAAGAATAATTCTGGATAAAATTGCAACAAAAGCCGGGAAAATGAAGACTATTCCAGCAGCGCGGGAAACCTCAACGTGAGTCATGTAGTAGCTGTAGAAGAAGTGAACTGCGCCGTAACAAGCGCCAGCGACTAATGCTACCAGCAAGAGTTTTGGAGTCAGTTGCGGAAAGCCTGCGAAAAGCCAGACTAAAAACGCAAAAAGAATATAGAAAAACCCCAAAATGACAAGGTAGGAGTAATAGTTATTAATCTTTCTTTCGAGCAAATGCTTGTCGATGATGTTGATAACTGCGAAAAGAAAAGGCGCTAACAATGCGAGTATCAACCAGGTTGCTGCCATTGGGAGAATGCTTTGGTGAGGGTTTATAAGAGTTGTGATTCAATCAAGCTGCATCATAAGCAATTGTTATACCTACGCACGTTTAAATGTTTCTATTTTGTAGGTATAACGAAATTTTACGGCGTTATACCTTGAAAGAAGGACGCCACCGCCCGGATTTTCAGCGAAACTT
>CAYJSO010000055.1:0-1488 GCA_964372795.1 uncultured Methanosarcinales archaeon | reverse complement strand
AGGTTATGCGACGGTGGCATTAGAAAGGCTTTATTACGGCTTTTTAAATAACTTTCCTTTGAAAGGATACTTTTATATTAGTAAAGTGAATTATCATGGTTATGGATATGTATTATACTAGACACGCAGAGTATCAAATAAAAGAAAGAAAGATTGAAAAGGTTTGGATTGAGGAAACGATCAAGGCGCCTGATAAAACAGAAAAAGAAGGCAATAAGTTTTATGTAGTAAAGAAGTTGAACGGAAGAACGCTTAAAGTTGTATATGTAAAAGAAAGATATATAAAGGTAGTTACCATGTTTTGGCTATAAAATGAAAATAACATATGATCCTGAAGCTGATGCAATGTACATAAAATTGCGAGAAGGAAAAGTACATAAAACACACGAGGTAGATAAAAATACAATCCTAGACTATGATGAAGAGGGCAATGTAATCGGCATTGAAATTCTTTTTGTAAAGGAGCGCATGCCACATCTTCTAAAAGATATACAGGTAGAAAATCTGATGATGGTGTAAATGGCGAGGGAGAGACTTTCATTGGCATTTTATTACTGCCATTTTGAACTCTCGACAACTGCCTTATGAGAGCAGTGTTCTAATTGCCCGCTAGCTTCATTAGCAAAGCACCAGGCTGAACTACCTCGCCATAATGGAAGAAAATTAAGGAGTGATTATAAAAAGGTTGCTGTTTTTGAGTGGAGTAACTATATTTAAAGCATGTAGGCTGCGGGGTGGTTCAGTTGTTAATAACAATAAGATTATGCGATGCGTAATTAAAGTTTTATTTAAAAAAATTAAAATTAAGTGAATATAATAATAAAAAAAATTTAAATTAAAAAAAGCGTAGCATAAAGAGAGAGTTATTACATAACAAGATGTGCTCCGCAGTAGATGATTATAGGAAAGTAACAATCTTCTCCTTTATCTGCTCAATCTCACCTTCTTCGTACTTTTTTCCAGGCCATAGGTGCAAGCCATCGTTTTCGTATCTTGGGATGACGTGCAAGTGAGCATGCATGACAGCTTGTCCTGCCGCTGGGAAGTTGTTCATTCCGATATTAAAGCCGTCTGCTTTCAATGCTTTTTTCATGCTTTTGCCGATTTTCTTTGCTGCGAGCATCATCTCTTTTAATGTATTCTCAGAAACATCGAGCAGAGTTTCAAAATGTTCTTTTGGAACAACTAAAGTATGGCCTTTGTTTACCGGGCTGATGTCGAGAAAAGCAATTACCCTTTCATTTTCCAGAACCTTAGAGCAAGGTATTTCACTCTTCACTATTTTGCAAAAGATGCAATTACGTTCTTCCCCCATAAAATGGAATTATTTGCTGTATTTTATAAGCTTTGTGGAATTTGAGTAGAATTAAAAGATAAAAATAAAAATTTTAATAGAATTAAAACTCGTCGAAATCGTCTTCGTCAAGATCGTCTTCGTCTTTGTCGCCGCCTTCGCCTACTCCTGTGTCGTCATCCTCGTCTTCATCT
>CAYJSO010000054.1:0-6588 GCA_964372795.1 uncultured Methanosarcinales archaeon | reverse complement strand
TGGTGGGATTTTGGGCATTGGTTTAAAGCGATAGCAGACAGGCCAGTTACATTTGACGGCGGAAGCCAGAACACTCCGCAAGCGTATTGGGTCGGGAAGTTATTGTTAACGCCTAATGAGAGCATGTCTTTTGGGATATTAAGGATGCTGGATTGCGGGGGGAATAAAGCTTTTGTAGAAGTTGATAAAAAGATAAATTATGTTCCGAAGTCGGTTGATATTGTGAATGAGATAATTTTATTGGATAAAGAAAAAGCGGGAAAAGCATTGAAAGGATATGGTTTTGATGATGTGGAGATTGGGAAGATAATAAAGTTAACTCACTGTGAGCCACCGCAGGCGTTTGTAATTGCGTCTGATGATATGATAGGCAAGGGCGGAGTCTGGGGGCATTTTGGCAGCTGGGATTTCTGGAAAGCAGCAATGGTTGTTGAGACGAAAAAATTGTCTGAAGATGAAGCAATTGAGTTGCTTATTTCAAAATTCAATCTTTCTGAAGAGGATGCTGAAAGGACTTACAGTGATATACAGAACGAGGATCCTAACAAGTGGATAGCTCCCTGGCCCGGATATTTGATTGAGTTTGGCGTGTTTCATCCGTGCGCTAAGCAAGATGATAAATTGGTCTGCGCGTTGAGAATAAGGAAGGATGCAGGAGCATCTTTGGTTGTAGATGTTAAGACAATGAATGCTACGATACCGACTGATAAGGGGTGGATATATCCAAAGAGCATCACTTTTCCTACTAAAGAAGGCGCTGAAACAATTACCTTTAAAGGGCAAACAGTTGGTTTTGCAGTTATATTAGTTCCTAATGGAGATGATTATGTAGCTGTTTTGGCGGATGGTGAGCAGGCAAACAGCATGTTTACTCAGATGCACTTTTACCGCGGGCATGGATTAAAGTGCTTTGACAGGTTTGATGACAGGCAGCACACAAGCGGAGGATATGTAATAACTTACAAGGTTGACTGGAATTGTGCAAGCAAAGAGAAGTTTTTTTCTGATGAGCAGGTTTTTAGTGTTGTTGGGCGCAGCAGATAAAGGTGTAGTTTAAGTTCGATACCTTTAAATACTACTTTTTAATGATGAAAGCACTATGACTGCTTTGGGGACGTTTATTGTGATACCTGCCAGAAATGAAGAGAGCAATATAGCGGAAGTTATACGGGATGCTGAAAAGTTTGGGAAAGTAGTTGTGGTGGATGATGGGAGCGAGGATAAGACGTACTATGTTGCGGCTAGTGAAGGGGTGCTTGTGTTAAAGCATCTTGTTAATCTTGGAAAAGGGGCAGCTTTGAAAACTGGATGCGATTTTGCTATTACTAATGGTGCAGAAAAGATTGTTGTTATTGATGCGGATGCGCAGCATAACCCTAAGCTGATTCCGAGCTTTTTGGATTTGCTGAAAGAAAGCGATATCGTTTTTGGATACAGGGAATTTTCAAAAGATATGCCTGCTGTTTTAAGGTTTGGAAATAGATTTATCAATTATTTTGCTGAGCTGCTTTATGGAGTTAAGTTAAATGATACACAATGTGGTTATCGTGCGTTTAAAGCAGAAACTTATAAAAGAATAAGGTGGAGAAGCCATGATTACAGTGTTGAATCAGAGATTGTTGCCAAAGTTGGGAGGAATAAGATAAAGTATGCTGAAGTGCCGGTTGAAACTTTGTACAGGGACAAATATAAAGGCACAACTGTGCTTGATGGAGTAAAGATTGTTTTGAAAATGCTATGGTGGAAGGTGAGCTGATATGGTTTTAGGAGTGCAGATTTTGGGGATTGTATTCGGGGCTTTTTTGCTGTATTTGACTTTTCTTAATTATAAGAGGAAAGAGTTAAGAAAATTAGAGCTGGTGTTTTGGGGGCTGCTGTGGGTTGTGTTTATTTATATTGTGCTGTTTCCCAACTCGCTTGATTTTATTGTAGAATCGCTGAACTTTGTAAGAACGCTTGACTTTTTTACTGTTGTAGGTTTTATGTTTTTGATCGCACTAACATTTTACAATTATATTGTTAATGCGCAAAATCGCAGGAAGATAGAGCAGGTGGTTAGGGCAATAGCGATTGAAAGGGCGCAAATACCCTCTCAAAAGAAGAAAAGATGAATGAAAAATGAAAATTTTATTTGTTCTGGAAAATTATTATCCACATATAGGTGGGGCGGAAAGTGTTTTTAAGCAGCTTGCTGAGGGGCTTGTTGAAAGAGGGCATGAAGTTGTTGTTGTGACGCATAGGTTGAGAGGAACCAGAAAAGTTGAGAATGTTAATGGAGTTAAGATTAATAGGGTTTTTTCTTTTGGAAGCAGATACTGGTTTACTTTTTTTAGCTTGTTTAGCGTGCTGAAGTTTGCAAAGTGGGCAGATGTAATACATACTACAACTTATAATGGGGCGCCGCCTGCTTGGTTTGCTGCCAAAGTATTTGGGGAGCCGGCGGTTATAACTGTTCATGAGGTTTTGGGCAAAAGGTGGAGATGGCTTGCGGATAGTAACTTTGTTTTTGTCAAGTTTCATGAAATATTTGAGAGAGTAATATTGAAGCTTGGTTTTGATTGTTATGCTGCTGTTTCCAAGTCTACAGCTAAGCAGCTTAGTTCGCTTGTTGATTCCGGTAAAGTGAAAGTAGTTTACAATGGACTGGATTATTCGTTTTGGGATTCTAGGAAAGTTGATGGGAATGCAATAAAGAAAAAATTAAATTTAGAAAAAAAGTTTGTTGGATTGTTTTATGGGAGGCCGGGAATCAGCAAAGGTTTAGAAGTTTTGATAAAGGCTATTCCTGCAATTGTTAAAGAAGTGCCAACGTTTCATTTAATTGCTATTGTAAGTAAAGACCGGGCTTATAGGAGAAGGGCCGAGAGGCTTAGACAGCTTGCTGGCAATCTGAAAGTTAGCGAGCACATAACTTTTTTGCATTCTGTTCCAAGAGAAGAGCTGCCGAAGTTTGTCAAAGCAGCAGATTGCGTTATTGTGCCGAGCCTGAGCGAAGGTTTTGGGTTTGCTGTTGCTGAAGCGAGTGCGATGGACAGGATTGTTGTTGCAAGCGATGTCGATTCTATTCCGGAAGTTGTTAGCGGGAAATGGATTTTGTTTAGAGCTGGAGATGCTATGGATTTGGCTAGAGCCATTGTTGATGCGTATAATGGCAGGTATGCTAGAGGAAAATTGAAGAAGTTTAAACTTGAAGATAATATAGAAAACTATTTAAGCTTGTATTCACGGTTAGCATGAGATGAAGGTTACCAAAACTAGTTTGTTTCTGCTGCTGATTTTTGTTCTTGCGCTAGTTTTGAGGGTGATTGCCGCTGCACATGTTGATATCGGGCCTGATGAGATGATTTATTCTACGATAGCCCTTAACATAATCTCTGCTGGCAGATTGGGAACGGTTGAGCAGTCTCCGCTTTATTTTTATATTGCTGATTTGGGGCACAAGTTTTTTGGAGGAATAACCCCAATTTCTGCGCGATTTCCAGGGATAATATTTGGCTCGTTTACTGTTTTTATTGCATTCTTAATTGCAGTTGAATTGTTTGAGAGCAAGAAGGCCGGGCTTATGGCTGCATTTCTTTATGCGGTTTCGGGTTATGCCATAAGGTACAATTATGAGATGGATCCTGCTGCGTTTTTCTTTTCTCTGCTGGCTGTTTACTTCTTTTTGCGGGCGCTGAAGGAAAATAAAACCATGGACTGGGCACTTATGGCATTGTTTTTTGGTGTTGGGGCAATGATAAAGAATATAATTTTGCTTTTTTTGCCTGCGATTTTTATTGTTTGGATGTTTTTGTTGATTAAAAAGAAGGATTTTTCATGTAAAATTTTTAAGCCGGTTGTTGTTGCTTCGCTTGTGTTTATTGTTGTTATTTCCCCTATTTTTATCTACAACTATTTGTTGTATAAAGACAGAGGTGTTACAGACTATTATTTCTCGAATATTCTTGGGGTTGGGGAGACGGTTCATGAAGGAGTTCAGAGTAAATCTTGGTCTTTTGAAATATTGTCTAAAGTAATTCAGAAAAAGCTGCAGCAGTTTTTCTTTTTTGACGGGCTGCTTTTTGTTTTTGGCATATTCGGGATTTATTTTTCGTTTATTAAAAATAAAAAAGCCACTTCACTGCTACTGCTTACCCTTTTCTTTCTTATAGCATATTTAGCTGGCCAAACGGGAAGCAATACGCATTATCTTTGGCTCCCTATTGTTTTAAGCATTTTTGGGGGTTATTTCCTGTTTTTTATTTCTGAAAAAGTACTGGTGCGTTTTTCGTTTAGACATTTTTTTTCAATAGCAATCGCATTTATACTTTTTATCAGCTTTTTCCTTTCCTGGGATGTTATAAAGGGCAAATCATCTATCCTTGAGCTGCGTGAGTATGTGAATGAGGAAATCCCAGAAGATGCGATTGTTGTTATTGATCCGAGGGTGTACAGGGGAATACATGCGTGGGTATTTAATGACAGGCATTATCTGGAAGGGACGCAGTTTCCTGAACTGAGCAAAGTGCTTGATGAATATAATGGCCCTACCATAGAGGTTCCGATTTATTACGTGGAGTGCGGAAAAGGAACAACATGCTTATGGAGCACAGAGGATTATGAGCGAGTAAGCAAGTTTGGCGATGAGTTAACATCTTCTTTCAAGGAAAATACAAGACAAGTTGCAGTTGTAACAGGCAGGAATGCTGAAGCAGGCAATACACACACATTTAACATATACAAAGGGGCTATTCGAACACCTTCTGGTTTGGGCGATATTATAGATAAGGCCCATATTTTTTACTTTTATCCTGTTGGATGGAAGTATCCTGAAAATGCTGTTGATAATTATAATGTAGAAGGGTTTGAGAAGGTTTTGAGCGGGTTTGGGTTTTTAATTTTGTATCTTGAAGTTTTTTTAGCTGTTCTTTCTTTGCCTTTTGTTTTGTATACTTTAAGGAAGCAAGGAAGCGATGCAAGCGGCAATGGAAATAGCGGTGAGAGCCATAGTGCTGTTAAAGAAACAGCCAAGCTGGCGTAGGATTTAAATATTGAGCTGTTTATGGCCGTTTTATGGGGGATGCTGATAATATGGTTGAGAGAGTAGAATCTGATGGAAAAGTGCTTGCTATAGTAGTTAGAGCCGGATTTGATAACGCTGGATGTACTTTTGCAACTCCCAACGATTTTGCGCTTCAGCTTGGCGTACATGTTAGGGAAGGAAATACTGAGATAAAAGCACATAAGCATGTTTCGTTTAAGGAAATTAAAGAGCTGGCTGCGCAGGAGTTTTTTTATGTTGAAAAAGGGAAGGTTGAAGTTGGTTTGTATGAAGAAGATAAGCTGTTCAGAAAAATAGTTTTAAATAAGGGGGACATGGTTGTTTTGAACTGCGCGCATGATGTTAAGTTTTTGGAAGATACGAAGATGATTGAGCTGAAGCAAGGGCCGTACAGGGGGAAAGAAGTAGAGAAGAAGTATTTTTGACCATATAATATTAAATTTTAGCAAGCTTTTTAAATTAAATTGGGGTGGGAGGGCGAATGATACCTGTTTGTGAGCCAACTTTGCAAGGGAATGAGTTAAAGTATGCTAGCGAAGCGATTAAGTCAGGATGGATTTCTTCTGCTGGAAAATTTATCAAAGAGTTTGAGAATAAGTTTAGCGAATATTGCGGTGTAAAGTATGGGGTTAGCTGCTGCAATGGAACAGCTGCGTTGCATATGGCTCTTGAAGCGGCAGGGATTGGAAGAGGAGATGAGGTTATTATACCAACATTTACAATGATTGCAAGCTGCAATGCAATTATTTATGCCGGAGCTAAGCCTGTGCTGGTTGATTCTGAAATGGAAACGTGGAATATTGATGCGGATAAAATTGAAGAGAAGATTACTGAGAAAACTAAAGCAATAATGGTTGTGCATACCTATGGGCATCCTGTTGATATGGACAAGATAAATAAAATTGCGAGTAAAAATAATTTAATTGTTATTGAAGATGCTGCTGAGGCGCATGGCGCTGAGTATAAAGGCAAGAAAACTGGGGGATTGGGGCATATTGCTGCATTCAGTTTTTATGCAAACAAGATAATTACAACAGGAGAAGGGGGGATGGTTGTAACGGACAATGAAAAATTTGCGGAAAGATGCAGAGAGCTAAGGAACCATTGTTTTGGAGAGCCCAGGTTTTTGCATAAGCATGTTGGATATAATTATCGCATGACAAATGTGCAGGCTGCAGTCGGGGTTGCACAGCTTGAGAGGATTGAAGATTATATTGATATGAGGAGAAGGAATGCACAGACTTACAATGAATTATTAAAGAATATAAAAGGAATTATAACTCCGCCTGAAGCAAGCTGGGCAAAAAATGTTTATTGGATGTATGGTGTGCTTGTTGAGGATAGTTTTGGAATGAGTATGCAAAAGTTGAGGGAATTTTTACTTAGAAAGGGGATTGACACGAGAACTTTTTTTATCGGGATGCATAAACAGCCAGCTTATGTTAATGGAAAGGATGAAAGGTTTCCTGATACGAGAGGAAGCTACCCAAATGCGGAGAAGCTTGAGAGAGAAGGGTTTTATCTGCCGAGCTCAAGCCATTTAAGTG
>CAYJSO010000053.1:0-6594 GCA_964372795.1 uncultured Methanosarcinales archaeon | reverse complement strand
AATGGAAAAGGGATATTCTGGTTTATTGTTTCTAAAAGCAAGAGGGAGAAGTTTGAGTTGTTCAGAGGGCCGCCTGTTGAGCTGGAGAAGCATATTTTGATGTTTAAGAAGAAGCACAAGAAGAGTTTTGTTGAGAAAGGCTATGTTTGGACAAGAAAAGAGGTTAAGGAGCATAAGCTGAAAGATTTTGTTAATAAGATTCTGAAGGAGGAGTATGTGAAGGAAAGGGTTAAGAAAGTGGTTGATTTAAGGATTGTTTGAGCTATTTACTGAAATGAGCTCTTAATATGTCTTGAAAAGTAGGGTGTCTTAATGCTTCCAATGCCCTTTGTGCTTCGGCAACTGCTGCTACTAGTTGATCTTTTTTAGTGGTGTAAGAAGCGATGTTTGTTTCAAATTGCTCAATTAAGGAGCTATATTCTGCTTCTGGTAAAACGCTTACAGCAACAACAGTCATTGGACTGGTATCTATAGCATGATGCCCATCATCTACCTTGATTATGCATATAATTGTTCCAGGTTTAATAAGATCAGTAAGCTCCTGAGAAGAAGGCGGCATGCCAACATATAATCTTTCGTCTCTCGGGGAAGTAATTTTTTTAGTTATTCCTCCAATCTCGGTGCCGCTAAATTGTGGATCAATTACTACGTTTGTTTCATCTGTAGTAACATATTTTGTATTTGCTCCCCCCCCTAAGTTCGTAAACTCTAACATCTGCCATTTTAACACTCCCTTGTATTAACTGTAACAAAATCTGCCCAGTCCCAGCCCTTGCTTTTAACGTTAGATGCTTCTGCGATTGCGACTTTTATTTCCAATCCAGATTTACTTTCTGTTGTTGAGTGCGAGTGAGAATGCTGTTCATCTGGTTCGAATCTTGGGTCGATATAGTCATCGCTTTTCTTTGCTGTTGCGTCGAATTCGTATGTTATTGTTTTTCCTTCGCCAGCTGTTTCTGTTTTATATTTTGTTTCCTTTAGCTCTTTATCATATTTCGGCTCAACAGTTCCATCAATTGGGCCATCGTAGCCTGGCTTTTCGACTGTGATTGCAGAAGTCATTTCTATTTCTGACGCGAACTCTTCTGTTATTCCAAGTGTTGATAAGCGGCTGTATGACATGGTTGTTATATTAAAATTCAGTATTTATAAATCTTTCGGTTTTGTTACTACTATTTAGAAACGATATATTTATATAGTAGTAATAGTGTATTAAGATTAAAATGGAAGATAAAGACAAAGGCGATATAGGTGGATTGGTTGGAAAAGGTGGAGATAAGACAACACCAGGACAACCGCTAGAAGAAATGACTGCGCATGGGATTAAATGGGTGGATAGACGTGGTGTACGAGATCAAGAAACTACAAAAATAGGAACTCCAGACCCTTCAGGCTTAATCATATTTCTATTAGGGTATAGTGCTGGAGTTGGAATACTTATTTATGCTGTGTATGAGTATTCGAAAAAACAATAAATTATCTAATTTGTTTCGAGAATATTTCTTACGCAATAGAAATACTTAGGCATTTCTGAGCATCAAAAACCAAAAAGGTTTTTGACGTTTCTAAAACTCAGCTTAACGAAATATTCTGGATGCAGCCTGCGGCGTTTCAATTCTTCCAATGCTGATTTAACGTGAGTGCTGCCTTTTGGAATGGGGAATTTTGCTTTTTCGCTGAGATCTTTTAGTTGTTTTAACGCATGGGCTCTTGCTAGAATTGATGCGGCTGCAACTTCTGCGTATTTGCTTTCTGCTTGTGTTTCTGCTATGTCGCCAACATCACAGCCTGGGAATTTGTCCACTATATGTTTGCCTGGCTTGAGGTAGTAGTAGCATTCTTTGTGAAGCTTGTTTAGCAAATTTGTAAGGCTGCCTTTGTATGCGTTGAAATGCTCGGGATAAAGGTTTTTTATTTCAAAATCTGCCAACTTTTCTAGTTTTTGTGCTATTATAATTATTTCTTCGTCTGCTAAGGTTTTGCTGTCTGCTACGCCCAAATCAATTAATTGCTTGCGCTGCTTGTCATCTGCTTTAACTGCCGCTACAACTATGCCACCAAAAGTGTCGCCTTTTAAAGCTTCGTCAGAGCCGATGATTATTCCAGATTCCTGCTTGAACTGCAAGGGCTTTGATTCTTTGCCTATGTTTAATGATTTTAGCAATTGAACTATTTGATTAATATTAGTTTGATTTCCTTGAACTAATAATTTGTTTGTTTTGAATAAAACTAGAGTAACGGATTTGCTTTGTAAGCGAGCTAACTCGTATTCGCTCTTTATTGGAACTTCGTAGAAGCCGTGGTGTGTCAGCTGCTGTAAATCCTCTTTTTTGACGTTTGTAAAAACTGGCATGAGTAAAAGAGTTTAGAAAAGAGTATAAAAAGGTTGTTATGCGGCTTGGCTTTGCAAACGTCTTTTGTAATCTGATAAGTAACTGTCGAATTCTTTACATGCTTCTTCTAAGCCGGATGCACCTGAAAATAACCCGGAGCCGATCCAAGCGTTTGTTGCTGCGCGCATTAGATTATTGTATTGGTCAAAGAACGCTGGTTCCAAAGGTTTTGGTTGTAATGTTACTAAAGTTTTCCAGTTTTCTATGCCTTCTACTTCAGCACGTGTTTTTGCTAACTGACACTGCTCTGCCCATGCTTTATTTAGTATTCTGTTTAAATCTCTAGGAGTTTGCTTGCTGACTTTTACTATAACGCCTGAGCTTGTTGTATATTCAAAGCGATCTTCGTGCCATGTACCTGCGACATCAGCTAAAGTTTGAATCGGTGTCCCATTTTCTGTTATGATGGCGAACTCCTGTTTGCCGTCTGGACGTTTTATTCCTCTGGATGCAGCATGATCCGTTAATGCCCTATTGATTATTCTCCTATAATAGTTAAGTTCTGTCCATCCTTTGTAAGAAATATTAGCAAGTCTACGTGCTTCGTCTGGAGGAGAGTAACGGTCATGTTTTTCGTATTTGCTTGAGTGATCGAGGACTGGTACTGGAAATTTGTCGCCTGGCTTTAATTTTAATGGCAAGCCAAAATCGTGCAATTCGTAAACTTTGTCTGTAATGTTTTTCCAAAAGCTGCTGTCAGGACCAGCTTCTGCGCGCCAGATGAATTCGATTGGATGCATCCAGTTGTTTACTCTTTCACCATCTACTTTTGGGTCGCGGAAGACGCTGTAATCCCATTCTCTATCTCTAAATGTCGGCTTAATAACATGAACCATTCGAACACGAATACTTTGTGGAATTTCTCCGGTTTCAACAAAATGGGAGAAAGGATGTGCAGTGCCGTCTGAGCCAACTGTGCCGATGTAGCAGACTGGAACGCTTTCGCGTTTAATCATTTCATAATTAAAAGCAGCTACGACAGCAACTGGGCGATTGTCCATTACTTTGCCATCTGGCATTGGCATTACCCCCCAGTCGAAGACGCTGTATTGTGGACGAAATCTAAAATCACAAATGCCTGGTTCTGTTGCAGTTGGTTCTTTTAGAACGCCGATTGCTTTGACGCTTGTGTCTTTTTCAACTAAACGCGCGTATTGGATCACGTTGTATCAACTCCAGGATTCAATAAGTTAATACCAGCATGCGGACGATACTTTGCAATTTGTTCTTGGACCAATGCGCTAAGACGTGCTTCTAAGTCAGTATCGCTTCTTGCGAGGATTTTTGCTGCGAAGAAGGCAAGGTTTTGAGGAGAGTTAAGCAAAGCGGTATGGTCAGCGCGAATTCCCATCTGTTCAATTGCATATACAAGCCGATCTATTGGTATTCGAGCTTGAGGGTAACAAAACAAAACTGGACGATCTGGAGAAGGCCATGTTCTATACGCTTTGGAACTTTTATCTGAGAAACTCGGGTTGACTAGGTCAATTCCAACAAGAACATCTGTTGAGGTTGGTTGAGTACGCTGGTCGAGAGAAAATTCTGCGAAAGGTACTTCGTATTTTGTTAGAAAGTCGCGAGCTGGCTGCTCCTGGCTTTCTCCGTTGTCGTCAACGTAAAGAAGAGCAACTCTATTGAACCTATTGGAAGTGAAGTATGCTGCCGTAGCAACTGCTTCCTGTATTGTTTTGATTGATGCAATTGGAACGCCTGGCGGAAGCTGAGTTGTTGATAAAAGAGAAGCTAAGTCAGCAATAGTATTGTCATCTTTGCTCAGCAAAGGAACACCAAAAACAAGTGTTTTAATATCAGCGTAACGCTCGCCCATGTAAGCACTGCATAAAGCATTTGTAAAACCAGCAGCTGCGATGACTGCGTCCCACTCCCTTGCTGATGCAAATGTTGCTACACGTTCTGCTGTTCGGTGAGCGGAGGCAACGCCAAGGTAAAAGTCTGCGCTCGCTGGATACTTTGTTCCTTCCAGAAGCTTTTGATCAGATGGCGAGCCCAATGCAATAAGTATCTGCGGTTTAGCTGCTGTTTCCCCCATTATGCTATGGAAAAGAGAGTGGTTTTAAAAGATTTCTGTTGTGGAATAGATAGGATTGATAAGATATGTTGATTTTTATTTTTATTTTATATTTTTATTTTTAATTTCAGGCACTCAAAAATTGTTAAGCAATTTTTGATGTTTTTTATTCTCCACTGTTTTGTAACTCAGCCAGCTTTTTCTGAATAAATCGCTGTGCTTTTCGTAATACTTCTCAAGGAATTGTTTTGTGAGTTCATCTGCCATATAGCCTGAGCCAAAGTTGACGCCGATGCGTTTTTTTATGTCTTCTATTATTCTGTCTCGCGTTACTTTTGCTAATATTGAAGCTGCTGCTACGGGCAAGTGCTTTTCTGCGTTGTGCTCCAGCTGCAGAGAGATTTTTTTGTTTTTTAGCAGATGGTAAAGATAGTCTTTGTAGGCTTTTATATTTGTGCTTGGACAATCGATTATCGCTTTGTCCGGGTTTAATTCGTTTAATATTTCTGCTGAAGTGTGCGCTTCAAGCCAGTTTAGATTTAACTCGGATGATTTAACTGCTGCGTCGATTTGGGCTGGTTGGAGAATTATTATTTTGTAATTTGTTATTATTTCAAGGATTTCGCTGTAAAGTTTTTCGCGTTGCTGCGGGGTTAATAGTTTGCTGTCTTTGACTTTTAGTTTTTGCAGTTCTTGTTCTTTGTTTTCTGTTATTAAAACACCAGCCATAACTAAAGGACCTAAAACTGGGCCACGACCGGCTTCGTCTATGCCTAGTATTTTTTTGTTCATTTTGATGTTATTTGTTTTTCTAATTTACATTTAGTATTTAAATTTATAGAAACAGCAAGGAAAGAGTTATAAATCAATAAAAAATCATTTCTTTTATGGCCGCCATAATTAACTTTATTGGATTGAAAGAGGCTGGACTTGATTCAATGCAGTTGGAGACATTTAGAGGGCATGCTGAAAAGGAAGCTGAGAAAGCAAGCCATCTTTTTAAGGGGAATTATGAAATTGAACTTGAGCTGAAAACTCATGGCAAAGGCGGCGAGAGAAAAAAGTATTCTGTTAGGCTAAGGCTGGAAGCTGGAAAGAAGGTTGAAAGCGTGAAGGATTTTGACTGGGAGCTTGAGAGGGCGCTGCACAAAGCGTTTGCTAACTTGAACAATAGGTTAAAACATAAGTATAGAATGGATACTGCGAGAGATAAGCCGTATGAGTAAAATCAAAAAGAAAATAACTTAGCAGAACTCACAGACTGCTTTGCTCTTCTTAATGATTTTTACTTTTTTTGCCTTGCTTTTCTTTGTTCTTTTCTTTGCCATCCCGATTCACCTCTTGGCTTTCTTTGATTTTGATTTGGATTTCTTTTCGTAGCCCTGTGCAAACCCTTCTTCCCAGCCAACTATCTCATCGTCCTCTGTTAATTTTTCTCTGCCGGTTTCATCGTAAATCTCTTCTTCTCTTTCTCCCAAGTCCATTTCCAAGTATTCGTCTTCTCCGTGTGTATAAATGTCTTCGCGTTCCTGGGCTGGGTAGTCATCGTGTTCTCGCTCGATTGCTGAAGTCGACTTTGTCAATCTTGGTGCGGTTCTCTTTTTTGCTTTTTTGGGCATAAGTCGGGTAGTAAGAGGTGGTTTAAAAAGTTTGTGTTAAATGGTTAAGCAAGAAAAGGTTTATAAAGCAACGGCTGAGTTTTGCATTGTTACAGCGAGGTAGAGCAGTCAGGAGTGCTCGATGGGCTCATAACCCATAGGTCGAAGGTTCAAATCCTTCCCTCGCTACTCATTTATTCTGAAAAGGTTTAAATAATAACAATTATAATTATCTTTAGAGGGTATTATAAATGGCTAGAGCTCCGAAAGACACGAAAATAGTAAAGGAATTTAAAAAAATGAATACGATTTTAAGTGCTATCTCTAAGCAACTAGTAGGACAATTAAATAAAGCTAATTCTTTGCTAGATAAAAACTATAGTCAGCTTGGGGACAAAAAGTTTGATAGACGTTTAGCAATTATAAACTTGTTTGTTTTAATTGTCTATACTGTAGCGACTGTGGTAATCGCGTATGCTGCATTCGTGCAACTACCTAATATAGCCCAGAGTTTACAAAAACCTGATTTCTTTGTGAGGATCCATAACGACATTCAAGATGGTTCTATACCAAT
>CAYJSO010000052.1:4574-6745 GCA_964372795.1 uncultured Methanosarcinales archaeon | reverse complement strand
ATTGGAGTTTTAATGAGAGAGCAGTGGAGCAGAAAGTGGCTGATTTGAACAGCTTGGAGCTCGTTGGCGCTGAACTTAGTTGTTATATTAGTTAATGTTGTTTTTATAGCAAAGACAAAAGATTTGCAGACAATACTAATAACTGCTGCGTTTGGGCTGTTTTTTATTTTCAAAGCGGTTTATTACGGCTTGCTGATTTGGTACTTTAGCAAGAAAGAGGTTAAAGAGTATTTTGCGAAGGTAAAAGCAACTAAAAAGTAAGATTATACCCCCAACATCATCTTTAACTCATCGCTCGGCTTCCACGGCGGAGTAAATGTAACATCTATTGTAACTTCGCTTGCTTCTGCTTCGTCTTTTAATCTTGTTTTGATTTCTTCTAAAAGCATTGGGCCGTAGGGGCACATTGGGCTGGTTAAAGTCATTAGAACATGAATTTTATTTGTTTTTTCATCTATATCAAGCTTATAGATAAGTCCCATCGTCCAGATGTCAAGCTGTATTTCAGGGTCGTAGATTTGCTTTAATGTTTCAATGATTTTTTCTTTTGTTGTGGGCATGAGAAGGCTTAGGCATCAGTGCTTTATAAGCGTTTTGGAAGAATTTATACGTATTGTAATATTTATATCACCTAATAGTGCACTTGCTTCTTGCAACTTCGGTTGTTGCTAGCGGGCAGCTTTGTGAGCTGTCTACGAGGCTGCAAACGTCTGGTTCACCGGCTTTACGACTTACAGCACAGCAGCATTTTTCTCTTTCATCGCAGAGGGTTTTTGCCACTGGAGTTCCGCCTTTCGGACAGCTGGCAGGGCCTGGTTTTGTTACCTTGTACATTAAGTACTGTGTTGAGTCCGGGAACAGAGAATTTTTGTATTCGCAACAGATTTGATATGGGGTGAATTTTTCTTCTGGTTTTGTTGGCGGCGGCTCTTGTGGCGGCGGCGGAGGTGTTGGACCTGGCTGTGTTGTACTCGTAGTTGCTGTTTTTATGCATTCTTCGAGTTTCGCTTTTGCGTCTGCAACTGCTTGTTGAAGCGCAGCCAGCTGTGCCTGCAACGCTAAAAGCTGGATTTGCAGTTCCTGAATAAAAGAGCGCTGTGCGTCAATTTTAATCTGCCACGCTTCTTTGTCTGCTGCATTTTCTAAATTTCTTTCGTAAAGAGATAGTTTGCTCTGCTCGCTTTGAATTCGTGCTTGAAGATCGTTGATGCGCTGCTGAAGCACTGCGCCTTGCTGCTGGAGAGCGGCTTCTGCGTCTTTCAATGCTTGCTCTTTGTCTTTGCAGTCTTCCGGAACAGCGCGTCCAACAAACTCTTTAAAAGCATCTGGAGAAACAAGAAGAATAATTGCTACGAGCGCAACTGCTGCGACTAGAATAAGGTAAAATGTGTCTTGGTTTTTAGACATATGAGCGCCTCTTTTTACTATGGATTTCTCTTGTTATAGGTAATAAAAGAAGGGGTTTTATAAAGGTTATTGAGGAATTTTAGATGCTTAGTCCCCTGGTCTGTGCCAGAGCCGCTTCTGTGGTGTTGTATTGATATTTTGTAGTGATTGTAAAGTAGTGAAAAATAGAAAGGTTTAAATAGGGGTGTTTTTTAAAGTAAATTATGCCGGAAGAGACCCCACTTGAGGAAAGAGTAGAAAAAGCAAGAGCCTTTTTTAAAGCTGGTAGAACAGCTCTGTTTTACGGCGCTTGGTACGATGGTGTTGTTAATCTCAGACAAGCAGCTAGTCTAGATAAACATGATATTTCCGCACTTCTTGAGTTAGCGCGGTTTACAAGAAGTATGGAGTACTCTGTAAGAAGACACCTAATTGCTAATAAAATAACACTTCCGGAAGGGTGGGTTGTAGCAAATGAAAATATCACGTTACAATACTTTGATGTATTTGAGAAGGAAGTATTTGACAAATTTGACAAAGATCTGCCAGAGGAGGCCAGAGCAGTGCTAAAGCAACAGGTTAATTTATTAAAAACACAACCAGGGACCCTGCAGAACTCAGGTGTATATGTTTCAGGGGTTTTATCAAGAATATTCGGATTACCAGGAAGATATGAGTTAATCCGATTAGGAACTTCTCTGCATGGTGTCTAAAAATTAAAAGACAAAAGAACACGAGAGTTTCTAGGTTTGGTTTTAAAAGAATTAGATTCTAAAGCAGAAGCA
>CAYJSO010000052.1:0-4564 GCA_964372795.1 uncultured Methanosarcinales archaeon | reverse complement strand
GATGCGAGTTTTTTTGATGCAGGATTGTCTGACAGGTGGATAATACAGTTTTATTATGCGCCATGTAGTGCAATAACTCCAGATGGAGTCCGTTTTTTTAACTTATATGCGTTTACCAATAGAATTCCTCTGGAGCAGAAAATTGAGGATTTGATGCAAAGAGAAGACGCTGATGAAAGCCGATCTTCAGAAGTAATATCTGAGATTCATTCGATCGTTCAATATCTAGCTTTTGTGCATGTTGAGCTAACTCCCCGTAGTACAAAAGGAAAAGTTGACACAAGGAGAAAGTTGGGCGAAAGGCTGAAGGTAATTGGATTACCTGAAGATTTAGTTGCAAGGATAGAGGCAAATTACGGGCGTATTTTTAAAATATTGGAAAATTCAAGCTTTGTATTTAATAAGGACGCTCATCCAGAGAATTGGTTCCTAAAGCCTTTTGATGTTAAGGGAGATTCCTATGTGGTTGGCTTAGACTGGGAAGACAAAGGCTTGGTGCCACAAGGTGCCGATCTAGCAAATTTGTTGTGTTATGATCGCACACTATTGCGACGTCACTCAAAAGGCGGGTGGCTTCTATTTAACTTAGAGTTATTAATGCGGTATGCGGTTCAATTCAACAAGTTTCTCTTTGATAAGTATAACAAAGATGCAGGAAAAGCTACGGAAATTGATGCAAAAATGCAGGATTTGATAAGAGGAATTGATAGTAGAAAAAGAGTTCCAAACTTAGATGAGATGGATAGCCAAGCTATTAACGATATCCATAAACCATATGAAGAATTTCTTAGTTCATTTAGTTTTCCGTCCAATGCTAACGTCGGATTTATAACGAGTGCACGACGCTTCATTGCAGAATACCTGTGTGGAGTAGTGCAACGCACCATCGACTTAATGGGGGCTTGGAGTGTGCCTGAAAGAGAAAACATGAAACAAAGGAGAATAAATTTGTTAGGAAATGGGATACTGGCATTAGCAATGCTTAGATCTTTTGATCCAAACTACCGAAATAATTATGGTGAATTAATCAAAGCCTTCCAAGATGTGCGGAAGTATCTAAATGTTTAGTGCAATCGTTGACGGGAGAAAATCTGCTATCCGCAGATAAGCCATCATTGAATAAGACAAAACAATCGAATTCAGGCCTTTGCTTTTTGAAAGCAATATTTCAATTTCTTTTGAGAAAGAAGATTTATGTGAAATAATGTCATTTGCTTTTTTTATATTAAAATTATTAAATAAATGGAAATATGCACGCAGAAATTCGTTGATTTGCTGCAACACATCGATAACTTTTGCATCTAACTCAAAATTTTTTGCTTGAGATAAGGTTTCGCATATATATTTATACGAATCACAAACTTTTTCTAAATTCCAGATTATAACATAGAGGAACGTATCTTTGGCTGTAAATCCACGAGAATTAATTATGCGTTCACACTGATGCGTTAGTTGATTATTAGTATTCTCTAAAGAAATTAAATGAATAATCTCTTTGTAATTTTTCTCTTTGATAAATCTTATTATTTCTTCTCCCAAAGTTAAAGTTACATTAAACGCGCGGTTTAAGATAGAATTTAACTCACTTTCCAAAGGAATAGCAATGTTTCTTAGAACTAATTTTTTCTGCGTATGTTCAACTACTATAAAACCAGTAAATAAATCTTTAACCATGTTGTTCACAATACTAACGGTACGCGGATGATCAAACAAAATAGAAATCTCATCATAACCTTCTTTATGAAGGGCAGAGATTGTCCACCTAATCATCCTTTCAATGTAGCCAGACAAATCAACCTCAATCTTTTTCTGCCTTTTCAACTCCTCAGAACCGACAACAAGGTTAGGGCCAGATTCCTGTATATCAATTTCGTCGCCGGGCTTTAAGCTGTGCTTTTTAATCCAAGGGCTTGGCAAAGCCACTGTAAGGGTTGAGCCGCCTTGTCTGACTAGTGTTCTTTTCATGTGAGAGGGGAAATAGCACAACTATATAAATTTTTCTATTCTCTATAGATATAGAGTAATCTATATTCTATACAGGTTAAATATATATTACAATACTGATGATACTTATTTCTGTGGGCAAGAATGGAAAATCAAAATTCATATCGCAAGATGGAAGAAGCGCTGGATAGAGCATGGTATAATGCGAGTGAAGGAATGTTTACTCAAGCAAAATTTGAACTTAATACTGCAAAGCACTGCGCGTTCAAAGCCGGAGTAGAGCTGCCTTCTGAGAGAGTAAATCACATACGAGCAATTGCAGCAGAGAGTGCACTGGAAACTGCTTTGCGTGAAGCAAGCGAAGGGGATCATATTCTATCCAAAATGTCAATGAAATATGGCCTTGAGCTTGCAAGAGACGCTCAACTCCAATTGAATATCAAGCAATTTGAACAGGACATGAAAGCGGCATACAAAGCTGGCACCATTAAGCTCTTTGAGGAAGCTGGGGAATTTGCTATGTCTGGAGCTGCTCAGCTTGCGCAGAGGTCTTGCGAACGTGCTAAAGAGTTTATGCAATACACGGGGGGTAATATTCCAGAAGAAATAGTTAGGGAATTTATGGCGAATGCGTACAGAAAGGGTATTGAAAACGAACTAAAGAGAGCGGAGAGTGGTGAAGCTTTCTTGGACGACATAAAAAGAGCGCTAGAGTGCGCGCGTTACGTTGGTATTGGAGAGGTTGCAAGAGTGAGCGGGCGCGCATTGAAAATGGCTGGCAAGTATGTTGCGCAACGATTGAGGATAATGTAAAATGAACAAACAAGAACAAATGATGGAGTTCGGAGGAATGCGTGATCATAGAGATGTTGACACATTAACAAAGTTTTGTATAGAATGTTTAGTTAGAACAGGTTATCTTGAAGCGTATGCAAAAGCAACTGCGTTTGCCTTAGTGGAAGCAGACGCGAGAGGGATTTATTCTCATGGTGCAGCTGGCGGGACTGGGTTAGAAGAGTCAATTACAAGATCAGGGGTAACAGCGACAGTTAATCCTCGAGCACTTCCAGATGTTTCGCCACAAAAGTATGCAACAATTGGTGTAATAAATGCATATGGTGCACCGGGACATGTAACTTCCAGAATGGCTGTTGAGTGGGTAAAAGAACTCGCAAGGAAACATGGCATGGCAAAAGTTTATGTTAACAATGCAAATCATTTTGGAGCTGCAGGAATATGGGCAATTGAGATAGCAAAAGACAAAGATTTGGAAGCTCATGTAACCTGCACTACAGCGGCGACTCCCAGATTCTTGGGGCATGACACTGCTGGGGTTGATTATACGCAGGGAGCTGCGGTTGGAAAGCAGCATAGGTTAGGTACAAATCCAGATGCGTATGCAATTCCATTTAGAGATGGAATGTTTGTTTTAGATATGGCTAATACAGAGCTAGCTGCATCACTTTCTTTGAAATACTTTAAGGAAGGAAGAGCTGCCGGGCAGACAAAGTTGCTAAAGGTTCCGAACTATGTTGCGGACAAGGACTTCAAGTCAACTTTAAACCCAAATGAAGTATATGAAATTGTAAACGGAAAGCTTGTGATGAACGGTTCTCTCTTTCCGTATGGCGGATTAAGGGGCTACAAGGGACAAGGTTCTTTGCAAAGAATTGAAGCAGACCATTGCTTTGGCGGAGGACCTATTATAGCAGTAGAGTTAGGAAGTAAAGGAGCAGACAGAAGAATATCACACTCATTTGAAGCGCAGGCGGTGGATTTCTTGCATTCGAGAGAGCAAGCGCTTGATAGAATGTCTGAGCTTGTTAGAGATTGGAGCATGTACACCGGGCCATTAACGAGAATGCCTGGCGAGAGAAGCCAAATGGCGAGAGATTACTCTACACAGCACGGAATCCCTTACTCTGAAGGACAGATAGCTACGTTGAGGAGATGCGGGGAATTAGCTGGAGGAGTTGATTTTGACAAGATGGTTGAATCGAAAGGCGTAGCACCATTTCCAGTTAATCTTTTTACGAAATGAAACAAAAGGAATCATTAAAAGGCATAGGACTAGAAAGTATTGTAGATGAATCAAAGTCAGAAACAGCTAAAACTAAAAAATTTAATTTTAAAGAATATATGGTAGACACTTCGTCAGCATGGATGTTCTATAATCCGCTTATGGCTTCAGTTGAAGCAATCATAGCTGGCATGGATTATGATGAAATATTAAAATCCCGTTTATGTGGTTCTATAGTTCATGCTGTAGCTTTTAGAGGATTTGCAAAATTTAAAAGATGGTATGCTAAAAAACTAGGCATTACACCAGAAGATCCAAAACTCAAAAAATTCTTTGTCGACTTATCTCATATGCTTATGACCCAAACACCAAGTTATACAACCATTTTACTAGCAGCGGGGGCTTCGATAGATGAAATGTTGGCTGCTTTACCAGCAGGATTGGCTATAGGTCTAGCATCTGCGGTGCCATATGGGTACTGTTCAGACAAATGGAGAAAACTATGGAACATACAACGTATATTGTATAACTAAAGAAAGATGAATGGCTAAAATTCGGATCAAAATATAGCCATACAAACTAATATTGAGAAAAATACTG
>CAYJSO010000051.1:3757-6747 GCA_964372795.1 uncultured Methanosarcinales archaeon | reverse complement strand
CATTTTAGGGCTGTTTAAGCTTATCTGTTATAAATTTATTTTTAATGGTATTAATAATGTTTTAGTAATACTTATATATACAGGTTTTGTTTCTGGCTTGTATGTGCGGAATAATAGGGTATACTGGAAAAGAGGAGGCTGCGGGCAGGCTGTTGAACGGAATAAAGAGATTGGAGTACAGGGGGTATGATTCTGTCGGGATGGCTACGTTTGATGGGAATGGATTTTTGATTAAAAAAGATGTTGGGGATGTTAATGCCGTAAATAAAAAACTGAATTTTTTAGAGCTAAAAGGAAATATTGGGATGGCGCATACAAGGTGGGCAACGCATGGCGGGGTTACGCAAGCAAATGCCCATCCGCATGTCTCAAAAAGCAAGAATGTTGTTGCTGTTCATAACGGCGTAATTGAAAATTATGAAGAATTGAAACAGAAATTAACTGTCAACGGATATAATTTTGTAAGCGAAACTGATACTGAAACAATCCCTCATTACATAGAAGAAAAACTCCATGTGGGCAAATCTGTTCCTGAGGCAATTCGTGCTTTTCTGCACGATGCCCAGGGAACATTTGCTATACTTTTAATGGTTAAAGGCGAGAACAAGATTTATGCTATTAGGAGAGACTCACCGCTTGTGCTTGGGATCGGCGCAAATGAGAATTTTATTGCTTCTGATATTTATGCTTTTTCTGACAAAACGAATAAAGCTATATTTTTTGAGAATGATGAGTTTGCTGTTGTTGAAGGAGATAAGTACGTTTTTTTTAATAAAGAAGGGAAAGAAATTGACAAAGAAGTAAAGGAATTTGTTTGGGAAGAGACTGGGGAAGATAAAGAAAGCTATGAGCATTTTATGATAAAGGAGATAATGGAAGAGCCTAAAGTGTTGAAGCGCTTGCTGTTATCTTTGGAAACTGATCAAAAAGAAAATTTTGAGAAACTGATAGGGTTGATTAAAAAGGCAAAGAAAATTGTTTTTGTTGCGGCTGGGACAAGCTATCATGCTACATTGCTTGGGGTTTACTACCTGCACAAGTGCGATGTTGAAGCGCAGACGTTGATTGCTTCTGAGTTTGAGCATTTTGCTATGTTGGATGAGAATTCGCTCGTGATTGCTTTTTCCCAATCCGGAGAAACTATGGATGTGATTGATGCGTTGAAATATGCTAAACAGAAGGGGGCAAAAATTGTATCTATAGTTAATGTTCCATACAGCACAGTCCAAAGGATGTCTGATTTATCATTAAATATATCAGCCGGGCAGGAAGTTTGCGTTGCTGCTACTAAGTCGTTTGTGAATCAGGTTGGCTTGTTATTGAAAGTTGCTGAAAGGTTTGGATTGAAGAGTGATTTAAATGAGCTGCCAAAAAAAATTGAAGAACTTTTGAAAGAAAATGAAAAAATAAAGAAAATAGCGAAAGAAATTTTTGATAAGAAAGATGTTTATGTTATCGGAAGAGGCTTGAGCTATCCGGTTGCTCGCGAGATTGCGTTAAAGATAAAAGAAATTTCTTATATTCATGCTGAAGGGATGATGGGGGGGGAGCTGAAGCACGGTACAATTGCGCTAATTGAGGAAGGGACGCCTGTGATAAGCCTGGTTAGCAATGGAGATGTTGCAATGCTTTCTAATGCAAAGGAAGCCGAAGCCAGAGGGGCCAGAATAATAATGATTGGCAGCGAGAAAGGAGATGTTGTTCTGCAGGCAGATGATGATGGGACTTTTGGAGTTTTAGCTACAATTGTTGGACAACTGTTAACGTATTATACTGCACTTGAGAAGGGACTGCCGATTGATAAGCCGAGGAATTTGGCAAAATCTGTAACAGTGAGGTAAGATGAAAAAAGTTGTTGTTATTGGGGGCGGAACGGGGAGCTTTACTGTTTTGCGCGGGTTGAAGAAGTATAATGTAGATATAACTGCGGTTGTCAATATGTTTGATTCCGGAGGAAGCACTGGGATGCTAAGGGATGAGTTTGGTATATTGCCACCAGGCGATGTAAGGAGATGCTTGGTTGCGCTTGCTGAGGAAAATGGAGAAAATATTGTGAGAGAGTTGTTTAATTACAGGTTTGACGAGAGCAGCTCATTAAAAGGGCATAGTTTTGGAAATTTGTTTTTGACTGCGCTTACTAAAATTTCTGGGAGTGAGGTTGAAGCTATTAAAAAGGCTGCAAAAGTGCTTAATGTGAAAGGAAAAGTTCTGCCTGTTTCTGTTGATAATTGCCATTTGTGCGCTGAGCTGGAGGATGGGCAAGTTATAGTGGGGGAGACTAATATTGATATTCCGAAGCATGACGGGAATTTGAAGATTAGAAGAGTATTTTTGAAGCCGGAAGCAAGAATATATGATGAAACTAGAAAAGCGATTGAAGAAGCTGACTTAATTGTTATTGGGCCGGGAGATTTGTATACGTCTGTAATGCCTAATCTGCTTGTGAAAGGGATGAAAGAAGCTTTGCAGAAAAGCAAAGGTAAAAAAATTTATGTCTGCAATTTGATGACTAAGTTTGGCGAAACAAATGGATTTGCGGCAAGCGATTTTGTCAAGGAAATACTGAAGTACAGCGGATTGGATGAGCTAGATTTTGTTGTATGCAATAACAAGAAAATAAAAAATAATATTTTGGAGAAGTATGAAAAAGAAAATGCGTTTCCTGTGGCTGTTGATGAAAATGTAAAGAAGTTTTGTGAAAAGACAATAACAAAAGATTTAATTAGTGATCCAGTTTTTATCAGGCATGACTCGGATAAATTAGCAGAGGTGATTATTGGGCTATGAAAATAGTAATTTTTGATCTGGATGATACGCTGTTTGATACTACCGGGCAGCTTGACGAGACTTATGCCAATATGGAGAATATAAAGCCATTTGAGGGTGCGAAAAAAATTTTAAGTTCGAATGGATTTAAGAAGATTTTAGTTTCCAGGGGGAATATCGAGATACAGAATGAGAAAATTGATGTACTTGGCATAAGAGAATTC
>CAYJSO010000051.1:0-3747 GCA_964372795.1 uncultured Methanosarcinales archaeon | reverse complement strand
ACTACAGAATACATTGATGAGATCTTTATCTGTTCAACAAAAGAAGAGAAGAAGATGTACTTTGAGAGAATCTTCCAAATCTATAAAGTAAAGGACGGGATGGATATCGTTGTCGTAGGAAACAGAATAGACGAAGAAATTCGCTACGGCAAGCTTGCTGGATTTAAAACTGTTCTTCTTAAGCACGGCAAATACAAAAATATGAAAGCCACGAGTGAACTAGAAATTCCGGACCACAAGATAAAAAAGCTGAGCGAATTGCTGGAGATTGTGAAATGAAAGCAGTTGTGTTGGCGGCAGGAAAGGGAACGAGATGCTATCCGCTTACATTAACGAGGCCTAAAGTTCTGCTGAAAGTTGCGAATGAAACTATCTTGGAGCATAATTTAAGGCAGTTAAAAGGACTTGTTGAGGAAGTTATAATTGTCATAGGGTATAAAAGTGAGATGATTAAGGAAGCAATTGGAAGTAAATTTGAAAATATAAAAATAAAATATGTTGAGCAAAAGAAGCAGAATGGGACTGGGGGGGCTTTATTATTATGCGAGAAGTTTTTGGATGGAAGATTTATTGTTTTGAATGGAGATGATATTTATTCTTATGCTGATATAAAAAAATGTTTGAAGAATAAGTATTGTGTTATGGCTAAGAAAGTAAATGATCCAGAGAAATGGGGGATTTTTACGGTTAAAGACGAAAATGTTGCTGGAATTGAAGAGAAGCCGAGAACACGAGAAAATAAAAGATTTTCTGTGTCCCAGAAATCTTTGATTTCTGTGAAAGCAAAGTCAAATTTGGCGAATACTGGGCTGTATGTGTTTGATGATGAAATTTTTAATTATAAGCTGAAGAAAAGCACTAGAAGGGAGTATGAAGTTGTTGATTATGTGAATTATCTTGTTGGTAAAGGAGAAAGAGTAAAGTGTGAGATTGCTAGCGATTGGATTCCTGTTGGCTATTTGTGGCATATAATTGATGCGAATGAGATTATCTTAAGCAGAATTAAGAAGTCGAGGATTGAAGGCAAAATAGAGAAGAATGTTGTTGTAAAAGGAAAATTGGTTTTGGGTAGAGGTTCAGTAATAAAAAGCGGCACGTATATCGAAGGGCCTGTTGTTATTGGTAAGAATTGCGTGATTGGGCCAAATTGCTATATCAGAGGAGCTACATCAATTGGGAATAATTGCAAGGTTGGGAATGGAAGTGAAGTTAAGAACTCTGTTATATTTGACAATACTGCAATTCCGCATTTGAACTATGTTGGCGATTCTGTGATTGGCGAAAATGTGAACTTGGGGGCTGGGACGAGAGTTGCTAATTTAAGGTTTGATCACGGCGAGATAAAGATGAATGTGAATGGTGAAAGGGTTAGCACCGGAATGAAGAAGTTAGGGGCAGTGATTGGGGATAATGTGCAGACTGGAATAAATGTCAGCTTGATGCCGGGGGTTAGAGTTTGGCCAGGTGCTAGAGTGAAGCCGGGAGTGGTTGTGTATGAGGATATGAAGACAGAGTATAAGTTATGAAAGGATTTTCCGCACAACACCTGCATTTGCATCTACTTTTATCATATCGCCGTCCTTAAAGTGTTTCGTTGCATTTTTTGTACCAACAACACAAGGTATCTTAAGCTCACGGGAAATAATAGCGGCATGACAGGTTAAACCGCCTTCATCTGTTACAATACCACGTGCTTTCATTAAAACTGGCATGAGGGCAGGCGTGGTATTTACAGAAACAACAATGTCTCCATTCCTAAACTTCTTCATTTCGTAAGGCTTGTTTATCACGCAAACTTTACCGGATACAGTCCCACGAAAGGCAGAGGTGCCATGAATAACGTCACGAGCCATTTTCTCTTTAACAACCATGATTCTCTTTAGAAAATCACCATTATAATTAAAAACTAATTTATTATTATCATCGTAAAAAACGCAGCGTTTTTTTCTCTTTTCTATTTCTGAAACTGACACTACTTCTCCTTTGTAAAGAACCTCCCCTAACTCTCCATAGGTAAAAAACGAATAATCATCAATTGGATATGTTCTATCTTTCCTGTGAGCTGCAATAAAAAAATTATTTATAACGCTTTCCTGAAGAGGATTCCTGCTTTTCTTGCGAAAATAAAGAAACTGCTCAACAATATTTGTACTTGTATCGGTTTTCCCATAATCAGATTCGAATGCATTAATAATAAGCATAGGAATCGTTGTAAGATAAGTAAATATATCAATAAGTTCTTTTATGATATTACTATAGTTTTTAGAAATGAAAAGCAAATCCAAGTTTTGGAATTTTTTAACCAGGTAATTTTCCTTTTTTTCGTATTTTTTGCAAATAATAAGGAGTTTTTTCGCAAGACTTTCGTTTCTAAAATGTTCTCGTGCTTTTTCTAGCTCATCTTTCGACTTAAAAAAAGTGAAAACTCCATTCTTGAGAGAGTAAAGCTGATGATGAAAACCAAATCCAGTGATTTCACGCAAGCGCTTGCCATAGGCTGTATTAAAAATACTAACATAAAAAATAGTGTTTCTTCGTTCGATATACTTTTCCCAGCGAATTTTATTGCTTGTGTAATCAATCATCTTTTAGGATGCTTTTCAATTTTCCGTACAATTCCCTTTTCAGCATCAACCTCAACAATATCACCATCCTTAAAAACTTTTGTAGCTATATCTGTGCCAATCACGCAGGGCTTCTTCATTTCTCTGGCTACAATTGCAGCATGAGAAAGAATACCACCTAAATCTGTCACAAACGCGGCTGCCTTTTTCATGAGATGAATAAACTCAGGACGAGTCATGCCGGTCACAATAATTTCTCCTTTCCTGAAGTCCTTAATGGTGGCAGGATCAAAAACAATACGTACTACACCACGAACAACTCCTTTATATGCACAGATGCCTTTTACCTCAGAAACGGTAACACTTCCAATAAGAGCATCCTCAATTGCTTGAGCATCTTTTCCTGCCTTAATATCAAACCTATTCTTCGAAAAGATGAGCGCACATTTTTTATGTCGCTCTTCAAGAACTTTCTTCTTTGGCAAAGCCCCATTCTTAAAATAGTGTCCAACTTCCCAAATAGTCATACACAAAACATGATGCTTCTCAAGTTTCCTGCCTAAATCTCCGCTTATCTGTTCTGCAAATGCCTCCAGAAAGTCCTGGGTTGCCTTAAGAGTATTTTCTGTGTATTTTCGTGATTCCTCGAGCGGCTCAAACACAAGATGAACTTTGTCCGCTGGAATATAGTCGACAATGGCCCGCTGCGTGGTGTAAAGAGGAATAAACTCGTGAAAGAGTTTCTTATATTGTTCGAAAATATCCTGAGCTGCCTCTTTGCCTCGGACACGTTGCAAGAAGCGTGCATACTCGTCTGTTTTCTTTCGTAAATTAGTAAGAAGTATTTTTAGATAATCTTTTTTTGTTAATACGTTATGCACAAAAAACTCACCGAATTTTCTCCTATCTTCCTTATTATTATAACAGTAAGTGTATCCTTCCGTCGTAATGAACGCAGCAACATGAAGACCTGAACCAAGTTGCTTTTTCATGTGCTGCATATAATCAACTCCAAAAAGTGTACAGGAAAGCAGGGAGAACTTACCCGCCCAAAATTTCTCAAAGTTCCCTTTGGGAAGAAATGAAGTTTCTTTCATGTTTCTATCACCCAACCTTTCTGCAAAATGTCAAGAAACCAGTGTGAGCAAGCATTTTTGTGTAAGGCCTGATTTTGCGTTCTTCA
>CAYJSO010000050.1:0-6835 GCA_964372795.1 uncultured Methanosarcinales archaeon | reverse complement strand
TATGCCGGCATCGCATAACCTGGTAGTGCGGCGGTCTCGAATCAAGCAAAAGAAAACCGCTGTCCGCAAGGATGTGCAGGTTCAAAATAGCAAAAAGAATTGCTAAGAAAATCCTGCTGCCGGCGCTTTTTATCTTAAAGATTTACAGCGAACCATTTCTTCTTTTTTCTTCTAAGCTCTCCCATTCTCTTATCAAAATCTGCTGCAGCGCCATGCTCTTAATCACATCTGCTTCTGTCACCAAAGGCTTTTCCTCTACAAATCTTCTTATACAAGCATCAATTGGATCTTCAACTTGAACTGGTGCTTGCCCATCTACGCTTATCATAGTTCCATACGAACTTGTATTAACAACTCTCGCTATCGAATGCCCATCAACTTCCGTTATAAATCTCTTTTCCGTGCCAGTTGAATCAAAAACAAATTCAGCATCAACATCTCCTTTTGCTGTTTTATACGTAAATCTTGCAGTTAAAACTCTTCCGTCAGCCCCCTCAAATCTAACATCTGTTGCTTCCCCTTCATTCCCAGCAGCATAAAGCAATTGTCCAATTGAGTGCGGAGCAACATCAATTAGCGCACCTTTTTTTTCTTTAGAATTATCAATCAGAACTTTTACTCTGCTCGGCTGTCCAAAATCCAAACCATTCTCGCGTGCAGCAGCGAGCAGATAAACCATTTGCGTGTTCATGCTCACTCTTTGTCTTATTACCATTAAAACATTAATCAATGCGCATGCGTATCCTGCATTATCTAGTCGATGATGATACATAAACGGTTTTTCTACGTAAATATCAACTCCCTTTCCATTCATTGCTTCAACATGCGCCCTGTGTTGTCCAATTTGCGAGCAAACGCTTACAAAATCAAGTTGTGCAGCTTCTGCATCCAGCATAGCCTGAACACTGCCATACGCTTTTGCATTTATTCCATAATTAGCTTTTAACCTTTCAGCCCCTCTTTGCGCTCTTTCTAAATTTTCTCTAAGGTTTCTTTCAATCTCGCTTGGTTCTTTTAGCCTGATATCAAGATCTCTTCCAACAACCGCAGCTACGTCAACGCCTGCTCTAACATATCCTCTGGCATGCCAATCAGCAATTCCTTCTTTATCGCCTTTCACACCAACAACCGCAGCTTTTAACACGCTCATGAGAATCAGCCTTCTATCATCTCAATCTCAATATTCAGCCCCTCAGGAATAGGCACCCTCATTACCAGCCTTAAAGTTCTTTCATCTGCGCTAAGATCAATCAGCCTTTTATGTATCCTCATCTCAAAATGATCCCAAGAACGCTTGCCCTCAAACGCAGGGCTTTTTTTAGTCGTTATCTTCAATCTTTTGGTAGGCAAAGGCACAGGCCCTCTAATTTCAACCCCTGTTTTCTCAGCTATATCTTTTATAGATTGACACACCTGATTTACCTTGTCAATTTCCATGCTTGCTAGTTTTATTCTTGCTTTCTGTGCCATGTTTGCCCCATGATAAATTGAGCATATTTATCATGAAATATGAAAAATAAACTTACTTCATTGGCTTTGCAACCAGATCAATGCACATTCCGGCTGCGACTGTCTGCCCTGAATCCCTAATAGCAAATCATGCCATGAGTGGAATTACGCTGTGTTTTTCAATTACAACCGGCTGTATTGTTTTTATCTTTATTATCGCAGCATCTCCATTCTTGATGAAATCTGGCTTCTCCTGCAGCACTTCTCCTGTTGCAGGATTCAGCTTCTTTACGATTTCCGTTATCTGACAGGCAACCTGTGCTGTGTGGATGTGGAATACGGGTGTGTAACCAACAGTTATAACGCTTGGATGATTCAGCACAACAATCTGCGCAGTGAACTCGCTTGCAACAGTTGGCACATTCTCAACAGCTCCAACTACATCTCCTCTTGCAATGTCGTCTTTCCCAAATCCTCTGACGTTGAATCCTATGTTGTCGCCAGGCTCAGCTTCCTGAATCTGTTCGTGATGCATTTCGATTGTTTTGACCTCGCCAGAGACGCCTTTACCTTCACTGCCTGGAACAGCAATTACTTTCTGCCCAACTTTCATTACTCCAGTTTCAACTCTTCCAACCGGAACAACTCCGATTCCCGTAATATTGTAAACATCCTGAATTGGCAGCCTTAATGGCAGCTGTCTTGGCTTTTCAGGCGGATTCAGCTTGTCCATTGCTTCCAATAGCGTTGGTCCGGTGTACCATGGCATGTTGCTTGTTTTCTTTACAACATTATCGCCAGGGTAAGAAGCAATTGCAATAAATTGTATAGCGTCTGGCTTGTAGCCAACACTCTTTAGCAGCTTGGAAACGTCTTCTTTAACTTCATTGAATCTCTTCTGGTCATACTTGGCCATGTCCATCTTGTTTACTGCAATTATAAGCTGCGCTACTCCCAGCGTCTTGCTCAGGAATACGTGCTCTTTTGTCTGCGCTTGTACGCTGTCTCCTATATTTGCGCTCACTACAAGAACAGCAGCATCGGCCTGCGAAGCGCCTGTAATCATGTTCTTGATGAAATCCTTGTGTCCAGGCGCATCAATTATGGTAAAATCATATTTCTGTGAAACAAATCTCTTGTGCGCAAGATCAATTGTGACTCCTCTTTCCTGCTCTTCCTTCAGATTGTCCATTACAAAATCAAATTCAAATCCTTTCTTGCCGAGCTCTTCTGCTCTCTGCTTAAGCTTCCTCATAGCCTGCTCGTCAATGTTGCCAGAATCAAACAGTAATCTGCCGACTGTTGTAGACTTTCCATGGTCTACATGCCCGATAAATACTAGGTTAAAGTGTGTTTTTTCTTTTGCCATTCTAATTTCCCCCTCTATTTTTTAAGTTAACTTAACTAAGCGTTAAGCAGAATTTTAGCTTATTATTTATAAAGGTTGTGGTTTTAAAAGGTAGATTACTGATATTAGCAAATTCCTCTTCATCTACTTTAGCCAGTTCGAGAACCCCTTTTAACGTCCCTATTTTTAGCTCTTTGTGATTTGGCACCACGGTTCCTATGCTGCCTTCTTCTGTTTCCTTTTTTAAAATCATATGGCTTCCACTCTGCCTTACAAAACTAAACCCAAACTTATTGCAGAGAATTTTCACGCAGTCTTTTCCGGATATCTTCTTAAGCGGCACCCTTAACTACCTCAAATGTAGTAAGAATTGGATGCGTGACTTCCTTCAAAGGAAACTCTTCCAAATAAAGCTCAGTCGCTTCTTTTAAATTCGCTAAAGCCTCTTCTATTGTATCTCCTTGACTAACCGTGCCAACTTCTGGGCACTTTGCAACATACATATCTTCTTCCTTTTGAATCACGGCTGTAAATGTTACCATAGCTAAATCTACTCGGCTTTAATATTTAAATGTTTTGTAAAATTACCGTATACCTAAGCCCCCAGCTCTCCCGGCTTCAGCCCTTTGCGCTATATTCACACTAAATATCTTTAGCAAGTCTTTTGTTTTCCCTATAAGCTTTTCAGCTGTTCTTATCGTTAATTCAGCATCACTTAAAGATACATTCTTGCCGTAATAGTTTATGCCATTTCTAAGCATTCTTAATGAATCAAATTCAAGTGCAAAATCATCATCTTTAATAACGATTCTTAAAAACGGGGTATAGCATTCGTGATTGTAAATTTTGTAACCATGCTTCAAAGCCAATGACTCTAACAGCTCTCGCAGCACATCATAAGTAAGCGAAACAACAGTTTCCTTCGTTGTTTCATTAAGAGGAATCATTTTGGCTGTCTTTTCTTTGTTTTTAGCCGATTCTATGATGGATTTTATTTGTCCAGTATCAGGAACAATGTTTTTTGCAAATCTCTGCTCTTTGCAAGTTTCCCAATCAATCATTTTCTTCATCTTATTAAAACACCCCCCTCAATATTTTTCTTTAGATACTTGTTTCTTGTGGATTTTATAAAATGTAACTGGATTTCTCTTTTTAGGGCCTTCCTAATCTCTAGAACATTTATTTTCCTTTCCACTGCTTCCAAATACAAATCTACATCAGAGTTTTTTGTGTTCTCTGCTTTAGCTAATGACCCAAACAAGATAATTCTCTTATAACCAATCTCCTCGTGTATTTTCTCCGTCAATGGATAAATTACACAGTACCAATACAATCTTGCCAGCTGCCTGAATAAAAAGCCCTCCCTGCTTGCTCTAAAATAAATATAAATCCCTTTTTTGTTTGATATGAGCATCCCTTCTTTTTCATACCTTTTTAGCTGCTTTGAGGCAGTTGGGGGGCTTATTTTCAGCTCTTTAGCGTATTCCCTAACAGAAATTTCCCTGTACACGTCCTCGAAGAACGGCTTCAATTCATGAAATAATTTTAACATATGTTAAATAAAATTAACACTTGTTTATAAATCTTTCTATATAAAACATATCAATAAACTTAGTTTGGAGTTAAGCCCCCAGCTCTCCCGGCTTCAGCCCTTTCCTTTGTATTATCTGCGCCCTCACTTTCTCTATCAGCTCATTTGGAACTTTCTCAAATGCCTGATCTATTAAAGAGAAATTGCCGCGGCCTTCAGTCGCACTCCTTAACTCAGAGCTCCATCCAAACATCTCTGCAACCGGCATTTTGGCTCTTATTACTGACAATGAGCCTTCCTGCCCCATCTCCAGCAGCTGCCCTCTTTTTGAAGTTACCAGCCTTGTCAGCTCGCCGACAAAATCAACCGGCGCTTCTATCCTTAAAATCTGCAAAGGCTCAAACATCACAGGAGCAGCTTGCATCATTGCTCCTCGTATTGACTCACGCACAGCAGGATAAACTTGCGCTGGCCCGCGATGAATAGCATCCTCATGCAGCTTAGTATCCGTAAGCGTAACCATCACATTTATGCAAGGCTCTTTTGCCAGCGGCCCTGCGTCCATAACGCTTTCAAACATATCCAACACCATTTCAATTACCTCGCCAATATGAACTTCTCCTCTTGTCGCGTCTAATAAGACATTTCCTTTATGAATTGCTTTTACTTGGTTTGCTGTCTTAGCATCCCATCCAATGCTTCTTAACCCTTCAATCAGCTGCTCATCCTTTTTCTTGAATCTGCCTGAAGGAATTTTATCCCCTTTAATTAACTTAGCCAGCTCTGGACTCACCGGCACAACTTTCATGTAGAATTTATTGTGTTTATTCGGCGACTTCCCTTCCATCTCCGGACTTCCTTTAGTAATTGTCTCTCTGTAAACGACAATCGGCGAGCCTGTTTTAACATCTACTCCTTTCTCCGTTTTAATGCGATTCTCTACAATCTCCAAATGCAGCTCTCCCATCCCGGAAATAATATTCTCTCCCGTTTCCTCATTAATTTCAACCGTAATTGTTGGATCTTCCTTCCCAACTTTTCTCAAAACTTCAATAAGCTTTGGCAAATCTCCAGGCTTTGCCGGCTCGATTGATTTTGAAATTACCGGCTCAAAAATATGTGTAATTTCTTCAAATGGCGTCTCTGGTTCAGGCGTCAGAGTTTCACCGACCCATGCCTTTAGTCCAACAATCCCTAAAATATTCCCGGCACTCACGCTTTCAACCAATTCTCTCTTAGCCCCATTTGCTATAAATATCTGCTGCACTCTTTGTTTTTGCTTTGCTCTGTTCAGCCATACTTCCGTGCCCTTTGATAGTGTTCCTGAGAACAATCTGCCGTAGGAAATCTCCCCTACCTGCTGCTCAATAACTATTTTAGTTACAACAAACCCCAACTTGCCGGCAGGATCACAATTCACAAGCGACTTTCCAAACTCGCTTTCAGCATCTCCGTGCCATATCTTTGGTATTCTGTATTTCTGCGCTTCAATCGGATTAGGCAAATGCTTTATTACAATATCAAGAACAACCTCAAACAGCGGCGCTTTCTGGAAAAGTTGCACTTCCCTTTCCTTCCCTTCCCAATTCTTGTAAATTTCAACGATATCTTTGAATGAAACGCCTTTCTTCTTCATATACGGCACGCTCAATGCCCAATTCTCCCTGGCTGCTCCAAAAGCAACGCTTCCATCTGCAACATTTACCTGCCACTTCTCTGCATACTGCGGCTCAGCAATCTCGCTGATTAATTTGTTTACATGAGTTATTATTTTAACAAACCTTTCCTGTATCTGCTCTGGGGTTAGTTTCAATTCTGTAATCAATCGGTCAACTTTATTTATGAACAAAACCGGCTTAACCCTCTCCCTCAGCGCCTGCTTCAAAACAGTTTCTGTTTGCGGCATAACTCCCTCGCTTGCACAAACAAGCAGCACAGTCCCATCTATTGCTCTCATCGCTCTTGTAACATCTCCCCCAAAATCTACATGCCCGGGAGTGTCAATCAGATTAATCAAAAACTCATTTCCTTGATGATCATGAACCATAGAAACATTTGCTGAATCAATTGTCATGCATCTGTCAATCTCGTCTTGTTTAAAATTCAAAACAAGAGCTTCTCCTGCCAATTCCTGCGACATTAACCCTGCTGCTGCGATTAAGTTGTCAGAAAATGCCGTTTTTCCATGGTGAATGTGCGCGCTAGTGCCAATATTACGGATTTTCTCGCGCTGCCCCATCAACCTCATGACTTTTTCAACGAATTTTTCAGCCATCTTGCTCAACCATACGTATTAATTTCATCTGTAAAATAACGCTTCATCAACTCTCATGTAAGCATGCAATTCTTTCGGCATAAACCAGACTTTTATCTCTCTTTCAGCCTCTTCTTTTGTTCCAGACGCATGAATCAAATTTTGTATCGGTCTGCCTTTTGCATCCGCCATAACATAAGTTTCATGGCTGAAATCCCCTCTGACAGTTCCGGGCGCAGCATGCTCCGGGCTC
>CAYJSO010000049.1:0-6837 GCA_964372795.1 uncultured Methanosarcinales archaeon | reverse complement strand
CACCCAAATTTTGCTCCGTTTCACTCCGCAAAACTTCGTATATCCCTGACGTTAATTGCAATCCGCCTCCGCCCGCCAATTTACGAAACCATTATAAATAATATTTAACAATTATAATTTATGGAATCATTTGAACAGAACTTTTTGAAAGTTTGTGAAGAGCTTGAAAAATTAGATGAAACATTTCTAATCAAGGGAGTGCCCGAAGAATACAAAGAAATTTGGGTGCCGAAAAACGAAATCAGATTATGGCAAATTCCTCGCACTTCCGCAGAAGTTCTAAAAGCTTTTGCATTATCAAATAAGTCAAAAGTAGTTTTAGATTTGGGGACTTCTGCTGGCTATTCTGCCCTTTGGCTTGCTTCTGCCGTTCGTCAATTTGATGGTAAAGTATATACCATCGAGCTTGCCAAACCAAAAATTGAAATGGCAAAAAAATATTTCAAAAAAGCAAAGCTCGATAAATACATTGAACAAATTGAGGGCAGAATTTCAGAAGTGCTCGGAAAATGGAATAAAAAAGTAGATTTCGTTTTTCTTGATGCAGATAAGCAAAATTATCTCGCTTATATAAAACAATTTGAACCTTTTCTTAAAAGTGGCTCGATAATTATTGCAGATAATGCTTCTGACTTCGGGCACTTGATGAAAGATTACCTTGATTATGTTTCAAAAAGTTCTAAATATTATAGTTTCTTGTTAAATATTGACCATGGCTTAATGGTTTCTATTAAACTTTAGGGCGGGCTACGGCGGACTTTCTCCGCTTCGCTCCGAACCACATTGCATTCTCACTCCACTTCGTTCCGTTCGGGGCACATAACAGGCATTAACAGGAAACCTCGTTGCACTTCGGTTTCCCAAATTTTTTGCCATCTCTGTTCGTTCGCCCAGGAGTGCTTCGCCTCGGGCTCACTCACGAGGGCAAAAAACTTCTGTTAATGCCGATGTTATATTCAATAATTTCAGGGGCTAACGAAGGGGGCAATTTTCTAAAAACGAAACTAAAAACTAAAACGAACGAGGGGGGAATTCCGTAACGACGACTAAAACTGGGGGCGAGAAAACCTACGATTGAGACTCTGCCCAATCTTTACATAACAATTTTGCCTGTTCTAAAACTGTATCTGTTGCTTTCTGCTGTTTGTCTGGAGGATAACCATATTTTCTTAAAATCTTCTTAACTTTCAAACGCATTCCTGCTTGCACGCTTTCCCTTTGAGTCCAATCTGGGGTTACACTATTTCTAATCATGTCGGTTAATTCTAATGCAATTTTTCTAAGACCATTAATCAAATCAATTTCTCCCCAGTATCCTTATTCTTTATATGAATGACGTTAACCGGGCAGACTTGCGCTGCTTCCAAGTTGCATTTCAGATCTTTTTCATCTATCTCTAAAGTCTGCTTTGTGTTGTCTGCGTTCTTTTCTGCGCCGATCAAATCTGATTTTCCATCCTCCACTATTTTCCAGAATTTAGGGCAGGCTGCCTCGCAAGAGCCGGCACCTATGCAGCCTTTTCTGTCGTATTCGATGAGGAATTTGGGCATGGTAATAGTAGTGTAAAGTGCGGTTTAAAAATGTTGCCTTATTTAAGGAAATTTTTATAAACAAGCGGCTAAAAAAGCATGCTGGGATGGTTATGAAAGAAGTTTACTTAGTCAGGCCTGGTGAAACGCATTATAGTGTTGGGGGGCTAATAGAAGGGCAAGACAATTTAAAGGACAGACTTACGGGTGTTGGCAGATTAGAAGTAAGAAACTTAGGATTACTCTTAAGAGAAGCAGTAGGTTCTAATTCAGTTCAAATACTTTCCAGTGATTTGATAAGGGCAAGAGAAACGACAGGAATTTTGATGCAACAGATAGGGTCTCGATCAGTCTTGTATAAAGGAGAATTGCGCGAAAGAGATTTTGGGGTTTTGGAAGGAAAGCCGTGGAGCAGAGTTAATGGGTTGGAAAAGGGGTTGTATGCAAGCGACTTTAAAGAAGGAGAAACTTTAGCTGAAGTTACAGCAAGAGCGGCAGGAATAGCCGAAAGTGCGAGATTAGCTATAGTGCCTGTTTTAATTATTGTAGGTGACAAATGGATAAACAGCTACATAGCGAATATTTTGAAAGGAGAAGAACCAGTTTTACATGAGCAGGATCCAGCAAAAGTGCATTATTTCTGGTTAGGAGACGACGGAAAAGTTTTAGAATGTCTGTTGAATGATGAGTTTAAAAGGGATAAAAAATAATTTATTTCTTCTGCGTACGCCTTCCGCCGCCTGTTTTGTATGGGGAGTAACGGCCCTTCGCTTTTTGCGATGATTTTTCAGTTGGAGTTACTTCGTACAATGATTCATCGTAGTGGCAGTTATTGCATTTGATGAACTCTATGCCGTTGTCTGAGATTGTTTCTATTTTAGTGGAATGGCATTTTGGGCAGCGTTTTGGTTGCATTTGAATGGGAAAGAAACAAGAATTTAAATATGTTTACAAGCGATAATAGCGTTTCAAGCCGCGCACTTTTGCTGCGTAAGCAGAACTTGTCAAAACAAAAGGAACGAGGATGCCTCCCATCTGCTCGAAAACTGTACGTGCCGCTGAAATCTCACTTCCGTGCTCTCTTGCGCAAACAACAATGTATCCAGGTGTTTTATTTGTGTAAGCTTTTACAGGTTCGACAAGACGCGCAATAAAATTGGGTTGCAAAAGCGATTCAACACCATCTTGGCGGAACCTTCTTGTAAGGCGCGTTTTTATAATTACTGGAATGCCATCAACATGGATCACTTCGCCCAAAGTTATTGGACTTCTGCTTCTGCGGTAGGCAACGAGCTGGCTATAAGCATTTCTGCCGAAAGAAAAATGAGGAGATCCAGGACTTTTAACGTAGCTGCCAGGAGGCATTGCATTCAACCCAAGCCTTTCCTCGAGAGCCATGTCTTCTCGTACCTGCATTAACTCCGAAACAACATAGAGCTGTGCGAGCTGGTAGCCAAGGTTAGCTTCATCAAGCTGAAAGCGAGATTGCTCAGTATGCCTGAATTGAGCAACGACTGCATTCCAGCGTTTTTCATTTGAGGCTGCGCATGCAAGCCTGTCAGTAATATCAACTAAAAGCTGCGGTTTTACAAGTGAAAGCTGTTGAGTTTGAGGAGTCATTTTAGGTTAAAGCTTATACCCCCTATAATAAAAGCATCTTAAATCGGAAATATATAAACTTTTAGCTCATATATCACTTAAAAAGAATAACAGCTGATAATATCCACACCTTATACCTTAGCCAACCAGTATACAAATTCGTAACATTTATATACTACGACTTTATTCTTATTGTTACAATTATTTAAGCTTAGGAAAGCACATAAAGAGGTGAATTAGAATGGCAGATGACGAGCGCGTTGCAATTGCACAAAAGCTGGTTACAAGGCTGGCGGAAGAAAATGTTAGGTTTTTGAATGTACAGAATGATTCCGGATTTAGAAAGTTAATTCCTGCACTTTTGCAGAAAGGTGTCGAGAATCTGAATCTTTCTATGTTTGGGGATGAAATGAGAGGCGCTATTTTAAACGCTCTTGCGGACGAATACTTGAGGCGCGGCAACTTACATGATGCTGCGAAATCTTACATCCTGGCTGGAAACAAAATCAGATTAACGGCTGTTGGAGATGACTTTGAGAAGATCGGATTGGTTGATAATGCGATTGAGGCTTACAAGATGGCAGGGGATAATACAAGATTGATCAAGATTGGAACAAAGTGCATGGAAGACGGCAAATTTGCGGGCGCGACAAGAGCATTCAAAGCAATAAATTCTGTTGAATTGCTTGAAAAGCTAGGAATAGAATGCCTGGACAAAGGAAAATTAGACTATGCTTTTGAAATATTCAGCACACTTGGGGATGATTCAAAGCTGGATATCCTAGGAGATAAATGCCTGACAGAGTCTCAATACAGCTATGCGATAAAAGCATTCAGCATTACAAGAAACTCTGAGAAGCTGAACAAAGTTGGAGATGCATGCCTGCGAGAAGGCCTGCTGAATGCAGCAATTGAAGCTTACACTTTAGCGCAGAATGAAATGATGGTTCGGTTCATTCGCGAGAATTTTGCTGCTTAAAGAAGTGAGAACATGGAACAGCAGATGGATATGTTCACAGCGAAGAGAATTGAGCTGATGATTGATGTTGCTACAAAGAAGCTGATAAATGAAGTTCAAACGCTAAGAGGTCAAGTTCAAAAGTTAGAAGGCGAGGTTGCTGAGCTTCGCAAACGCGCGAGCAACGGGCATGCACAAAGCGTGCCACAGCCGATGCAAACGCAGGTTCAGCAACAAAAGCCAATTACAGATTTTCCTTCTGAGAAGAAAGTAGGCGCAGATGTGCCTCGTTATGGGAATTACACTTCGAATGATGTATCTGTAGAGAAGTTCTTTAATTTCGGAAGCGGGAAAAAGAGGTGATTTGTTTTTTTGTTTCTTTATATAATTTATTTGTTATTTTTTATTTTCAGCGTCGCAAAACTGTATTACTCTTACGAGTTTTAACTGCTCCGCAGTCTGTTGTATTTAACACAAAACTTTATAAACCCAAAACTTATCCTATATTTTAATTAAGGTGGTTGAAATGTTAATAGTAAAAGCGCAAATAAAAGATGCTGTGAAGGCAAGCGGGTACGAATTAGACAATGTTTCTGCTGATTTTGCTGAGAAGCTGAATAACAAAGCTATGGAGCTCGTGAAAGACGCGTGCAGAAGGGCGAAAGAGAATGGAAGGAAGACGGTGATGGCTAAGGATTTGTAGGCTTTTATCGCTATTCTTTATTTTTATAACCGAAAGCTTTTTATATATGTATATGTATACGTATACTTATGGTAAGAATGGTTTCATTATCAGACAGAGCATACGACACTTTAAAGAAGATGAAATCGAAAGACGAGTCTTTCTCTGATATGGTGTTAAAGCTTGCTGAAAGGCCTAAGAAAAAAGACATAATGGAGCTAGCCGGCGCATGGGCTGATATGCCTGAAATGGATAATATATTCAAGGATATTTTAGGAAAGCGCAGAAATTATAAAGGAAGGGCGAGAGTTGAGCTATAATGTATTTGCTTGACACAGATATCGTGGTGGGGTTTCTCAGAAACAACAGCGAAGCAGTAAATGCAGTCAAAAATCTAAGAGAGCATGGCATTGCCACTTCAGCAATAACAATACATGAGCTTGTCGACGGGGCCTTTAGAGCGAAAAATAAGGAAAGGGCCTTGTCCGCAGTTTTAAGCATAATAAACTCAATTGATGTTTTGTCTTTTGACATTGAATGCGCTAAAATCTCAGGAAAGCTAAAGGCTGAAACTCTGCTGGCGGGCAAATACCCGGGAGAGATGGATATATTGATAGCTTCGGCAGCGTTGAGAAATGGAATGAAGCTGGTTACCAGAAATAAGAAGGACTATGAAAAAATAAGCGGCTTACTTATAAAAGAATGGTAAAAATTAAACTATTTCCTTCCCAAACTTCCAAATATCTTTTCTAGAATGCTTTCTTTTTTAAGTGGAAGTGCTGGCAAAGGAGGAAGCTCTGCCAACTGCTGCTGTTCGAATTCTGCTCCGAATCTTGGCTGCGGTAAAGGAGGAAATCTTTCTGCCAAAGGCTTTTCTTCCCTGTATAAAGGAAACTGCTGGGATTCTGGATCTTGTACTGGCTGCGCTTCCGGAAACATTATTTTGTGCAGCGGCTTTTGTATTTGCTGTGGAAAAACTAATCTCGGCCTGGGAATTGGCTTGGTCGTGTATCTCTCTTCTTCAAATTGCTGCGGTTTTTGCGGCTGTTGAGGCCTTTGCTGCATTCTTGACGGCAATCCGGCAAAGCTTCGAGCCATATCTTCTTTTCTCTTTTCCGCGATTTCTATTCGTTTATCTGCTAATTTTTGCCTTAAGAAACTAATTTTATTTGCAAGCATCTGGAGCTGCTTTTTGTCAACCTTCTTTTTCTTTTGTTTTAAAATTCTGTAACGCTCTTCCAAGTCTGCGACGCGCTCTTCAACTTCAGAGATTTCTTCCAGATCTTGTGAAACGCTTTCTTTTATTTTTCTTTCGATTTCCTTTACTTTCTGTTCGCGATCTACTTTAATTGAGGTATAGGTTTCAAATCTCGCTGAGAGTTCGCTTAGAAGAAATAAAATGCGGTCCAATCTTCTCTGCAATTCTCCGGAATCTGTTACTGACAGCTTTAAGCGCAAATCTCTGAGCTGTTTTTGCAATGAAGAAACGTCGCTTGATTCTTTTTTTGATAGTGTGCTTTTCTTTTTATTCTCATTTGGTATTGGAGCAAGGCTGCTCCATATTGCGCAACACTGGAGCTATTTTTCAGCAAATCTCCTTCATGCCGCCCTTTTTCTCCATTTTCCCGGCTTTTCATTTTTGGGAGGAGTCATAGGGGGAATCATTGGTCTTTGGCTTTACGCTCGCGGCAAAAAGCTGCCGTTTTTGTTGCTTTCTGATCTCTTGATGGTAGGTATGGCTTTTACCTTTAGTTTTTCTCGTATAGGAAGCTTGCTTGCCGGCGATTCGTATGGGAAGGAAACGAGCTTTCCTATCAAGGTAGCAATCTCCGGACTCTCAGGCACACGCCACCCAACGCAGCTTTATGAAGCTTTCCTGGGTTTTGGCATATTTGCAGTTCTTTACTATCTTTACCATAAAGGTAAAATTGAAAATGGATTCCTGACACTTTATTTTCTCATCATGATGGGTGCTTCTCGTTTTTTTGTTGAAATGTTGCGGGGGGATAGTGTATACTTAGGTGCTATTCCAATAGCGCAAGTTATAAGTATTTTTTTTGTGCTTGTTG
>CAYJSO010000048.1:0-7042 GCA_964372795.1 uncultured Methanosarcinales archaeon | reverse complement strand
GGAATGATAAAGCAAATGGGAATGGATTTACCTGGGAGTTTAGCGGGAGTTACTGGGATGAGAGTTTTGTTTACAATGGAACGCCTGATGCTGTTAATAGTATAAATGGATTGAGCAATGATGTCAGAGCGTTTAGGATAAATGAATTTTTGCCGGATTCAGTTGGAAGCGATGATGCTGCAATGACACAAGGAGAATGGGTTGAACTGTTTAACACGGCGAATGCTGCAGTTGATGCCCGCAGACTTGTTATTTATGATAGTAATAATGACAATGAACTTTATGTAAGTGATACAACAACAATTGGTGGGACTGTAGTTAGTGCGAAAGGGTATTTGGTTGTTTATAGAAATGGAGACAGTGATTTTGCGATGAATAATGACGGCTATGATGAAGTAAGGCTGTTTAATTCAAGCAGTTCAGGATTGCTGATAGATAAAGTTAGTTATAGCGGGAGCAGCGAGGGGATGAGCTGGAGCAATTTGAGCGGGGTTTGGAAGAAAACTGCAACAAGTGAAGGCAAAGCAAATGAAGACAAAGGGAATTGCGACTGGAAGATTATTGTAAAGCCGACTGCGAGCATTTATAGTTCTGGGAAAGATGTCGAATGGAATGTCAGCGTAAAGAAAAAGTATGGAACTAGCGCTATGCTGAGTGTGAAAGGAAATGTGCAGGATGTTTTTGGCAGGACAGTTGAGAGCTATTCGCCGTGGACGAATGAAAGTGTTGCAAGTACGAGAACAACAAGTTACTCTCCAAATTTGAAAGAGGATATTTCTGTTATAAAATTTTATATCGAGCAGATAAGTTGTGCGGACGATGAGCTAAATGACAATAGTGATGAAGAATTAGTTGTTATTAACCCTAAATTTAAGAAAGAGAATGCGTTTTTGGAGATAAAAGATGTTTTTGATTTGGGCAATGATGGTGTTGCAGAGTGGGGGGATGTGATAAGAGTTGAGGTTGCTGTGTATAAAGGCAATGAAAGCGGAAGTTTAGCGGAGCTTTTTATTGAAGATAATGGAAAGAAAGTTGGGAAAATAACAAAGCTGAGCAATTTAAAGGATTTTGAAAATGTAAATGCAACGCTGCCGATAAATATTCCTGAAAACTGTGATGGGAAATTTGAGGATGGAAAGGATTATAAAATTGTTTTGGAAGGTTTTGGAGAGAAAGACGAGGAGGAGTTAAGGATAGAAGGCTATGATGAAGGTGTTTGTAGTAATGGAGAGGTTGTTGTTGGAGAAGAAAGCGGTTTTCGATTTTCAATTGAAGAGCTTCCAAAGAAAGTTGGAGTTGGGCAGAGGTTTAATGTTGTTGTTAGTGTAAATGGAGATAAGCAAGAGCATGATGTCTCTATATGGAGTTATGTGTATAAGGGAAGCAAGAGTTATTCCGGGGAGAGAAAAGAAAATATGAAAGAGTTTGAGTTAGACGGGAAGGAAAGAAAAGTTGTTGTTTTGCCTGTGCAGCTGGACAGTGAGATGAGTTTAGGGGAGTATAAATTAAAAGTAAAGCTGAATAAAGATGATCAGAAAACGGATAAAGAGATAACTGAAAGCATAGAGGTTGTGAGTGAGCAGGTTGAAGTTAGAGAGAGTGGAGTAAGTCCGCTTGTTGCTGGCGAGGAGCAGAAATTGGATTTAAGAGCAAGGCTGCTAGCGCTGTATAATGCGAGCAAGAGGAATTTCGTTGTGTATAGGTCAAATACTGTGAAAGCGAGTGAGCTTGCGCCGTGGTTTTTTGTTGGAGCTTTGGTGTTGTTGAGTTTTATTTTGATAATAAGAAGGATATAAATGAAAATAAAGTGAAAATAAAATAAAGCAAATTATTAAAAATTAAAAATGAATAAAAAATTAAACAAAATATAAATGAAAATAAATTAACAAAAAAATAAAATATAAAACTAAATAAAAAACCTTAAAAAAATTAATAAAAGTAAACAACAAAAGCCAAATATACGCAAACGCGCTCTGTTATAAGAAAGTTTAAAAAGGAGTTAATGTTGGCTGATTTTATGGTTGATGCAAAGGCAAGATTAAATGAGGGATGGCTGCATTGCAGGGCAGTTATTGAGCTAATTGGAAAGCCGAAGGAGCATATTGAGCGGACGATTAAAGAGTATATTGAGAAATTGAAAAAGGAAGTTGATATTGAAGTTGTTGAAGCTAAGGTTGCAGAAGTAAAGCATATGGAAACAGGAGCAAAGCAGGAGGAGATGATAAAAGATCTTTGGGCTACTTTTGCAGAAGTTGAAATGGTTGTCCGCGGGCCGATGACATTAACGTATTTTTGCCTGAATTATATGCCGGCGTCGCTTGAAATTCTCGGGCCTGAAAACGTAAAGTATACAGGCGATGAATTAACTGAATTCTTTAATGATTTGCAAGCAAGGCTGCATCAGGTTGATATGATTGCAAAGCAGATGAAGACGGAGGTAATGTTTTTAAGGAAGACTATGCACGGTTTGCTGAAGAATTACATTACTGTGCTGCTGAGTAAAGGAGCATTAACTGCAGAGCAGCTTAGTGAGCTAACAGGAGTCAGCAAGGATTTTCTCGAGGATTTTCTTGATGTGCTGATAGACGAAGGAAAGATTTCTATGGAAGGGGAGAATTATGTTTTGGTAGGGAAAAGCAAAGGGGAGGTTAGAAATGAGGAGTGATGCACATCAGAAAGTGGAAGCTGTGCTGTTTGCGGTTGGAAGAGATATTTCTGTTGAGGAAGTTGCTAAGCTTTGTGGGCTGAATGAAGAGCAAGCAGTTGCTGTTTTAAATGAATTGAAACAGGAATATAATGTGAATCACACTAGTGCGTTAATGTTGAGCGAGAAAGGGAAGTTTTGGAAGTTTTCTGTGAAGGACAGGCATATTCCGCTTGTTACTAGTTTAGTTGAGAATACTGAGCTTGATAAAAGTACTATGGAAACTTTAGCTGTAATTGCATGGAAATATCCTGTGCTGCAAGCAGATGTTGTAAAGATAAGGCACAATAAAGCTTATGAGCATATGAAGGCGCTTGCTGACAGAGGATTTGTTGTGAAGGAGAGAGCTGGGAGGACATATAAAATAAAATTAACTTCAAAGTTCTTTGAATATTTTGATCTGCCGAGCAAGGATGCGAAAGAGGCTTTTAGAAAAGTAATTCCTAAAGATATACAGGAAAAGATTAAGAAAGATGAAATGGATATTGAGAGGAAAGAAAAAGAGATTGAAGAAAAGGAAAAACAAAAAGAGGTAAAGGAAGTAAAAACAGAAAAGAGCGTTGAGCAGAAAGCTACTGAAGCGGTGGAGGAGATGGATGGAATGGAAGAGTTAACAGAAACGGAAGAAGATTTAAAAGAAGAAAAAAATGATTGAATATAATTTATTTTTATTTTATAGTGTATCTTGTAAGTAGTGACAGATGGAAAGATTTAAATAATAGTTCTTAAAATAAGCTTATTATGACTATAGGGATAGCTTTTACAAACGGATTGGAAGCGGTTGTTGTAACAGATAGTAGGGTTTCTGGTTCGGGCAGACAAAGTGATTCGGTAGATAAAGTTGGGATTTTAGAGGGTGAGCGGTATGCTGGAGTGGTTTTTGGCGCTGGTTCGGCAAATGTTGTCTATAGTGTAATAAGAAATTTGGAGGATTTTTCTGGCAAAGCTCTTGATGAGTGTGTAGCAGCTATTGGAAGGTTCTTGCTTGAAGGTGTAGATGAAGAGGTAAGAGCACCTTTAGTTCAGTGTGATAAGATAATTACAACAAAAGCGGCTCTAATTCAAGATGATAGTAAAAGAAAAGAATATATTGAAAAGGAGACTGAAAAAGCACAACAAGGCGTAGAGCAAATATTTAGAGAGGGCACACACACAAAAACTAGTTTGATTCTTGTAGCATACGACAAAAATTCAAGAAAGTTAAGAAGGTTTTCTATTAGTACATTTGGCAGCCTCGAAGCACATTTCCCACATATAGAAATTGGTTCTGGGAGTGATGGAGCAAATATGTATTTAACAACAGCTTTACAGGGATTAGATAACAGAACATTGGGTACCAATGAATTGGTATTTTTTGCGCTAAATGCGCATTCTTTAGCAACCATAAATGAAGGTGTTGGTGGAACACCAAATATAGTGGTTGTTGGACAGGAGGGCGTTAAAACTCTACCAGACGAAAAAGTGATAGTACTAACCAATGTTAGTGGTGCGTACATGGCGAGAGAAATAGAAACGAGGACGGCGAGAGAACTATTTAGTAGTATTGTAAATGCTCAAAATCCGGACTACAAACGCGTTGCTGAAGTGGTTGGAGTTTCAGAGACTACATTAAGGAGTATGGCTATCCCTTACGGCACATGGCAGGAGAGAGCAAATAGAAAAGAATTTAATGGAAATAAGATTTCTGCTGTTTAAATACCCATTGAATTCTGGCTTTATAGGGCTTATAAACGCTGATTTCGAGCAAAAGGCTTATTAATGACTGTGGGTTGTTAATTGCTGTTAAAAGTGTTTTTGGTGGCACTTTTTGGTGGCTTTGAATGGTGGAAACAGCTGTAAATCCGAGGATAGTGCATCGTGTAATTGAGCAGGAGATGAAGCAGGCGTATGTAGATTATGCAATGTCTGTTATTGTTGGGAGAGCGCTGCCAGATGCCAGAGACGGGTTGAAGCCGGTGCATCGCAGGATTCTTTATGCAATTTGGAACAGCGGGCTGATGCACAACAAGCCATTCAAGAAGAGCGCGCATATTGTGGGTAAAGTTTTAGCTGAGACACACCCACATGGAGACTTAGCTGTTTATGATGCTTTGGTTAGGATGGCTCAGAATTTTTCTTTGAGGTATCCTTTAATAGATGGGCAGGGGAATTGGGGTAGCATTGACGGGGATAACGCTGCTGCTTACAGGTATACGGAAGCAAGGCTGAATATGCTTGCTGAGGAGATGTTAGTTGATATAGATAAAGAAACGGTTGATTTCAAACCAAATTTTGACGGGAGTTTGCAGGAGCCGGTTGTGCTGCCGGCAAAAGTTCCTAATCTGCTCGTTAATGGAAGCTCCGGGATTGCAGTTGGGATGGCAACAAATATTCCTACACATAACCTGAGAGAGGTTTGCGATGCGGTTGTGATGCTGATTGACAATGAAAATGTTGAAGTTGATGAATTGCTGAAAATTTTGCCTGGGCCTGATTTTCCTACTGGCGCAACAATTGTTGGAAAAAGCGGAATATTGGAAGCGTATAAAACAGGAAAAGGAAAAATTACTGTAAAAGCAGTTGCGAAAGTTGAAGATGATGCAATTATTATAACAGAAATTCCATACATGGTTAACAAGTCGCAGATGATTGAGGAGATTGCAGAGCTTGTAAGGAATAAAAGGATTGAAGGAATTAAAAATATCAGAGATGAAAGCGACAGAGAGGGGATAAGGGTTGTAATTGAACTTAAGAAAGATGCAGACAGCAATGTTGTGCTGAATCAATTGTATAAGTTTTCGAGGCTAAAAACGACTTTTGGAGTGATATTTTTAGCATTGGTTGACAATGAGCCAAAGTTATTGACGTTGAAAGAAGCATTGCAGCAGTATGTTGAGCATAGAAGAATTGTTGTAAGAAGGAGAACGCAGTTTGAGCTGAATAAAGCAAGCGAGAGAGCGCATGTGCTTGAAGGACTTATTGTTGCGCTTGATAATGTTGATGATGTTGTAAAAGGAATCAAGGAAAGCAAGACAGTGCAGGATGCGCAAGAGTTTCTGGTTTCCAATTATGAGCTAACAGAAGTACAGGCAAAGGCAATTTTAGAGATGAAATTGTCTAAGCTGGCTAGCCTGGAGCAGCAAGCGATTAGAGACGAGCATAAAGGATTATTGGTTTTGATTGAAGAGCTGAAAGGAATATTAGCGAGCGAGCAGAAGATATTTGATATTATTAAAAAAGAGGTAATTGAGCTGAAGGAGAAGTTTGGAGATGAAAGGAAAACGAAGATAGTTGAAAGCGAGGAGCAGGAAGTCGAAATTGAGCAGCTGATAGAGGAGAAGGATATGGTTGTTACTGTTACGCATGCAGGCTATATTAAAAGATTAGGAGTTGAAGCTTACAAAAGGCAGAGAAGGGGAGGAAAAGGGGTTGTTGCAACTGGTACAAAAGAAGAAGATTTTGTTGAAGATTTGTTTGTTGCAAGCACCCACAGCTACATATTATTCTTCACAAATAAAGGGCAAGTGCACTGGCTTAAAGTGCATGAGATTCCGGAAGGAGGGAGGCAAGCGAAAGGAAAGCCTGTTGTAAATTTAATTTCTCTTGCTGAGAATGAGAGGATTAATGCGTTTGTGCCCGTGAGAGAGTTTGAAAATGAGAATTATTTGTTTATGGCGACTATGAAAGGAACTGTCAAGAAAACATCGCTGGAAGAGTTTTCAAGGCCAAGGAGAGGGGGAATAAGAGCAATTACGCTTGATGAGCAGGATGAGTTGATTGGAGTGAAACTAACAGATGGAAAAAGGCAGATTATAATGGCTACTAAGGAAGGGGTTGCTATAAGATTTGATGAAAATGATGTTAGGGGAATGGGAAGGACTGCCTCTGGGGTAAAGGGAATTACTTTGGAGCAGGGAGATGAAGTTGTTGCGATGGAAGTTGCGGATGAGAGCAAGAGCTTGCTGACTGTAACTGAGAAAGGATTTGGAAAAAGGACTGCTGTGAGTGAGTACAGGCTTATTGGAAGGGGAGGAAAAGGAGTAATAAATATGAATATCAGCGAGAAGACGGGAAAAGTTGTTGATGTGAAAGAAGTGGGCGAGAATGATGAGCTGATGTTTATGTCGAAGAATGGGATTGCAATTAGAATGGCTGCGAAGGATATCTCTGTGATTGGAAGAGCAACGCAAGGGGTGAGGGCAATGAAGCTTGAGCAGAATGATAAGCTGGTTGCAGTTGAGAGGATTGTTGCTGAGGAGAATGGAACAAATGGTGTAAATGTGAGTAATGGAAATGTTTAAAGGTCTAGCGATATGTGAGGAAGGATTTGAAGATGTTTCTGCTTTGGAGATAAAAGAG
>CAYJSO010000047.1:3022-7077 GCA_964372795.1 uncultured Methanosarcinales archaeon | reverse complement strand
AAAAGGAACTACAAATTCTGATGAAATTAAACTATGGAATGGAATTCAAAGAGCTATAGAACTTATATCAAAAAACCCATTTTACGGTGAAAACGCAAAAAAAGCCTTAATCCCAGGATACTATATCCAAAAATATGGTGCAGACAACCTATTTATAGTGGATCTGCCCTTATTCTGGCGCATGATTTACACAATAACTTCAGATAAAATAGAAATTGTTTGTTTAATTCTCGATATTTTTGATTACGATGAATATAATAAAAGATCTGGTTTCAGAAAAAGATGAAAAAAAGAGCCCATCTTATTGTGCATGGCGACGTGCAAGGCGTTGGCCTTAGATATCTTGTCAGAAATCAAGCCAAAGTTCTTAACATAACTGGATGGATTATCAACAGAGACAATGGAACAGTTGAGCTCGTAGCAGAAGGAGAAGAATCTGACTTAAAAAAATTAATTGAGTTCTGCAGACACGGCCCAAGATACGCAAAAATAGAAGAAGTCAAAGTTGAATGGCAAGATTACAAAGCAGAATTTCATGATTTTTCTGTGAGATATTAACTAAAGAGTAGTAAAAGAGCGAAAGGTTTAAATACTAACCTAACTAAATAAAAGTATTAAAATGTCCCTCAAAACCTTACTCGGCCTGGAAAACACTGACTTATCAGAAACAGAAATACTGCAAAAGCTTCAAGAAGCAATAAGAAAAAACATTCCAGTTCTTGAATTCACAACTCCCGACGGAAAGAAAACTGAAGTTAAAATAAACAACATAACCGATTTCAGCAAATACCTTGACCCGTGGGACGGCAAGCAGGGAAAAGGAAGCTGGCCGCATATATAAAGAGATAAAATAAAATGACAATCGAATATAGAGTAACGGAGTACGGTCCAAAAATTGACACGAGAATTCCTGCAAGAGATGTAAAATTTCTAGAAAGGAGGTGGAGAACATGGATTGATGGTACTCTAAGTGATGAAGACAGCAGAAGATCCATGCAAGAACTTAGTGATGCCTATATAAGAACAGGATACGAAACTATTTTATACGACGACAATTTAGCTGCCTTCGCCCCAGACCCATTTAAAATTCTCGCTGCAATTCCAAAATGTGCAGATCTAAAAAGAATCATGAATGAAAGAAAGAAGCAACTCAAGCCTGGAGAAAGATTATCTCACCCAATGTATGGTAGGCAAATAAAAGATTTCAAAAGAGTAACTGGCTTCAACCCTTCTATTTACACAGTAACAGTCATCGTGCCACAAATAACTCCTGATGCCAGAGTACCAATCCCGGAAATCGCTGGCGTATTCAATTTTCAAGATGGAGAGGGAGTTACATTAGACAATGCTGTTATTACACAATTAAAGTTCCCAACATCACGCAGACTTACCCTCCCTAGCGGCACAACCCTGCTAGAACTGCTTAACTTCGACGACTACAGAATCAGACTTATAAAAGCAAAAAAATGACAATCGAATTCCAACAAACAAAATACGGACCTCTAGTCGATACACGCATTCCGCCAACAGATAAAAGATTCTTTTACAGGCAGTGGGGAGAATGGCTTAATCCAAGATCAGCAGCTTCTTCCGTTTGTGGAGAAGAAGTTGAATTACAAGGCAAAGATGCACTAGCCTTTTGCACTGACAGATAGAATGTAACTCAGGATTTTTACTTTCGAGGTATGAACATTTTATTAGAGCAAGTGGTGTTGGTCTTCCGCCGGATTCATAAAAGCTGAAAACAAAATAATTTTTATGGACTTCGACCACCATGACAACATCTACAAAAAGTAACACCTAATACGCAAACACCCTGTGCTTCTCATTCCCTTCCAGCTCCAATGATATTCTTTTCACTATTATCGTTTTAGGATCCGGCATCAGCTTTACTCTTTTCTTTATATCATCAAAGCTTTCAAACTCTTTCTCTTTCCTAGCCTCAATCACTTCCCACATATGCTTCTTGCCCAAACCCGGCAACAACTCCAGCTGATGCATTCTTGTAGTCAATGGCTGCGCTTTATTAAAAAACTCAACAAAACGCATTTCATTTTTCCCAACCAAACCAGCAATAATCGGCTCTAACTCACTCCTGGCTGTAGCAGTCAACCTGTCAAAAAACAGTCTGCCTTTTATGTGATGTATCTTGTCCCTTTTTCCCTCGCCAATGTAAACTTCATCATGCGGCTGCAAAACTATCTCTCGTTTAGGCACTAACTCCAGCAAAGTAAAATGCTCTTTTCCCAAAGCCTGTACAATTGGCGTTTTCTGATGGCTTGGCCTGGGATCAAACGGATAGCCATTCTGCAGATAATCCAAAACAATCGCAACTTCCTCTTTAGCTTCATGAGGGGCATAAGTATGCAAACTTCCCTCCTTTATCTCGCTTGATTTTTCTTGCTCCTCAGCCATAAGAACAACCTCACTTAATGAATTGCTGCACAGTCTCAGCAATCTGCTCCATATCCTTCCTAGAAATCGCTGTAGCGCTGCCCAAAATTACCTTCACATCATCTGCATCTTTCGGCAGCACATCAATTATCTTTACAACATGCTCTTCTTTTAACCTTGTTATGCCCAGCCCCAAAAGCTTTTTCCGCAACTCAGCTGCTTCATTTGCACCCATGCTGACAAAATCATTCAGGTACTCCTCGCATTTATTTGCCCTAAAGCTTAGAGTTTGATCTCTCTCTTTCACTTTTGCAATTTCTTCTTTTGCTTCAGCCATGCTCATTGGCGTCTCTTCAACAATTTGCGGTTTTACCATATTCTCCTCACAACTTCTTCAAATGAACCGGATGAACTATTAGTGTTTTTGCTTTATCCCCATCATAAATCCTGACTTTATAACATTTTCCCTGCATTCCAACTACTTCCCCTCCAACGCCATGAAACCTTGTCTTATAAATGCCTTTTTGATAAGCTGGCTCTGCTACTAAAGCCACTCTTTCCCCCAAACTAAGCTGCTGAAAAAACCTGCTCACGCTGATTTTGCCTCTGCTTCTATAATGCTTCGCCATCTTATGGCGTGATTTCCTCCTTAACCCCCCTCTGCGCATTACCATAAAGCCTAAAATAAGCACACACATATAAAAATCTTACTGTAAAACACTCAAAAATCAACAAACAACAACTCAAACGTATCTTCTAAAAAGTATATACGCAAAAATAGTAACATTTATATAGAACTTTATGTTTGAAATTAAAAAGTCAATAAAAAGTTAAATTAAAAACGTGAGGCGCAATCAAAAATGAGGAATTTTTTCCTGAATCTGAAAGAAAAATTAGGCAGCAAGCGTTCTGGCGATGAAGCAGCGGAAGACTATGTTGAAGTTGGACAGGAAGCAATGGGAGAAAAAACAAAGGTTGTTGTCCGCCCATTTGTCCTGGACGAGTTTGAAGATATAAAAGAAATTCTGGATTCGCTGAGAGAAGGCTACACTGTCGCATTAATCAACATTCGCCCATTAAAAGAAAAAGACATTATTGAGTTGAAGCGCGCAATCAACAAGCTGAAGAAAACTTGCGACGCAGTTGAGGGCGACATAGCTGGCTTCGGCGAGGACTACATTGTAGCAGTCCCAAGCTTCGCAGAAATCTACAGAAGCAGAGTTACAGAAGAAGTGCAGGAGCAGCCGGAGAGGTAATTGTTTTCTTTCTAATACAACTATAACATTCAAAAAAATATATAAAGAAGCTCTCCTTAACCAAGCTTATGGCAGAACTAATAAGAATATCAAGAAAGGAATACGAAGGAATGAAAGAAACAATAGAGATTCTGCAAAGTTCAGATATGATGAAGCAAATTATAGAGAGTGAAAAGAACATAAAAGCAGGAAAGATAAAGAAACTGCGATGTTAATAAAGTTTGTGAGAACCAACAGCTTCTACAATAATTTTCTTACTAGAATGGTTCTTTTAACTTGCAATCGACTTAGGCTATTATCAAAATTTTTTTGCAATTCCGCCTAACCCAAAATAAAGTGCAACTCTAGCAAACCAAAGAACAGGATTTGCATCTCCCAAACCAGGTACAAACCCAATCAGTCCAT
>CAYJSO010000047.1:0-3012 GCA_964372795.1 uncultured Methanosarcinales archaeon | reverse complement strand
CAAGACTTTTCAAATAATCAAATCTTTTGGTAACAAAAACCACATCATAAGCTCTTCTGCCATCTCCAGCAGCCACAGCTTCTTGCATGTACTGAACAAAATTTTCATCAAACCTGTCAGGTATATAAAGTTCCCTGCGAAGTGAAGTTACAACATCATCAAAAGTAGTAACAGGCTTCCAATCAATAGGGATACCCAAAACCTTTCCGTCAGCAACCATATCAAAACCAACCAGAATCCCTGTAAGCGTTCTATAAACGCAATTGCCCCTATCAACATTATCAACAGATCTCGTTCCAGCTATTTTAATACCAGGAATATTCGCAAGCGCCTGCATTAACCTTGTGTTTATATTATCTTCCATTAGAAACCCTGAAAACCAGCAATATTTAAAAGTTTCTAACTAAAACACAGACTTAACAGCAAACTTTTTAAAACAAATCCCCTTTTCTTATCTTAATGCCCAAAGAATTGAAAAACCAGCAGTGTTCGATTTGCAGAGAAAAAAAGCTCACTCTTAGAGAGGAAGAAATAGATATTCCTTTCTTCGGCAAAACTTACATTTTCTCAATGACCTGTGACGCCTGCAATTACCGCAAATCTGACTTGGAATCAGCAGAACAAAAAGAGCCCTGCAAATACGTCTTTGAAGTTCAGGATGAAAAGGACTTAAACGTTCGTGTAGTAAAAAGCGGAGAAGCAACTGTTAAAATTCCGCACATAATGACAATTGAGTCAGGCCCGGCAAGCGAAGGTTATGTAACAAACATAGAAGGCTTATTGCAGAGAGTAAAGGAAGTCCTGGAAAGCACGATGAAATCAGAGGAAGAGGAAAGTGATAAAAAGAAAATAAAAAACATGATTAAAAAGCTGAACAAAGTAATGGCTGCCCATGAATCAATAAAGATAACAATTGAAGACCCAACTGGAAATTCCGCGATTATCTCGGACAAAGCGGAGAAAATGAAACTAAAAGGTTAGGCTACTCTAAGCAAAACCTGCTCCGCCTCAGCTCCACTAGCTCCATCATCACAACCTTCAGCTGTTCTTACTAAATCTGCCAAACGCCTGCTGAAAATAGAAACTCTTACTCCAGAAATATTCGCTAGAGAAACCAGCATTTGAGCTATTTTCATAGAAGAAGCCGCAACAAGAACATCGATATCTAAATTATAATCTTTATTTAAAGCCCGATACGCATGACGCACATCAACAACCCCAGTATAATTCAACACATCCCCTATTAAACTGGCAAAGTAAAGCTCCATCGCCAATCCGCGTGCTCGCTTCATAGCACCCCTAAAAGCTCCAGCCCTTGAAAAATCTGGCAAAAACTCTCTTACAGCACTCCACCTAACATTATAAAAGCTCTGCAAAGGAACTCCACTCTTATCGCTTATCCCAATAACACGCTCAACCAAAGCCCTTTCATGCGGCGCAAGAACCGTCCACCCTTTACGTTCAGGATCAGAATAAGTCAAAGTTCTCTCAACAACAATACGATGACGGGAAGGCTCATAACTACTAACTCTAACTGAAAGATCTAGCCCTCCTTCTGAACTCATTGTAGTGCCGCCATTTCTTACAAAAGCTATGCCTCCAAAAACATCAGACAGCTCAATTCCGCAATTATTAGCATACCTAACAGCTTCCCGCACTTGATGCTCCCTTACCAGCAAGCTATCAGGAGAAAGACTATTAGTAACCTCAAAACACGCAACCGCAACATCAGAACGAGAACCATAAGACTCGACAACACTGCGTAAAGAACGCCCCACCCCGCTTTGTGGAACCCCTTTTACTATCACCTTCAAACCCTCACTACAGCATATAAGAATAATACAATTATATATAAACCTTTTCATGCAAAAACCAAAATTATTTAAAAACAGCACACAAAATACCAATTAACAGCAGTATGGTAACAAAAAAATACGATGTCTTTGGCTTGGGAAATGCCTTGGTTGACTTTCTGGTTGAAGTAGATGACAATTTACTAAAAGAACTAAACTTGACAAAAGGACGCTTCCACCAGGTAACAAACGAGCATTCAAAAGAAATAATAAACCGAATAAAATACAGCAAAGCAAAAATATGCTCAGGAGGCAGTTGCGCAAATGCTATTGCTGCGCTTGGCTTACTTGGCTCAAACGCAATCATCTGCAGCAAAATAGGAGAAGATGAACACGGCTACTTGTTTGAAAAAGAAGCAAACGAAGCAAAAGTAATCTCAAAACTGTCAAAGTCAAACACTCATCCAACCGGACACTGCATCGTATTAATTACGCCAGACGCAGAAAGAACTTTTGTTGTTAATTACGGCGCAGCTACAACACTGCAAAAGCACGAACTGCCTGAGCAGGAAATAAAAGAAAGCAAAATCCTGCACATAGACGGCTATTTAATCCCAGACAAACATATGAAAGAAATAGCACTGCACGCAATAAAAATCGCAAAACAGAACAACACAAAAATTTCACTTGATCTAGGAGATGCAGGGATAGTAAAAAACAACAGGGAAGAATTTAAAAATCTAATAAAAGAATTCGTTGACATTTTATTTGCAGACGATGATGAAGCTTTTGCATTAACAAACAAGCAGCCGGAAGAAGCAATCAACGAAATTGCAGAATGGTGCAACATTGCTATTGTAAAGCTTGGAGCAAAAGGCTCCATAATAAAAAGCAAATCAGAAACAAACAATAAAATAATAAAAATTAGCGCAGTTAAAACAAACGCAATCGACACAACAGGCGCTGGAGATGCTTACGCTGCTGGCTTCCTGCACGGCTTGACTCACAGCATGACATTAGAAGAATCTGGAAACCTTGGCTCTATGTTAGGAGCAAAAGCAGTTTCACAGATAGGCGCAAGACTATCTCCAAACGTTATAAAAGAATTCTAAAATTGAAAGATAAATGATTAGGTTCATTTTATTTAACTCGCTGAAAGAATCTAAATTGCTTCCAATCATTTGGCTATTAAATCACAATCACTAACAACTTCTTGATT
>CAYJSO010000046.1:0-7090 GCA_964372795.1 uncultured Methanosarcinales archaeon | reverse complement strand
CAGTTTAGGAATATGAAAGACAATGCTGTTTTGGTTACAGCGATGACAAGGCCCGAGTTTATTCCGCTAATGAAAAGAGCTTGCGCGATAGTAACAGATGAAGGAGGGATTACAAGCCACGCGGCTATTGTTTCCCGTGAGTTAGGGAAGCCGTGCGTTGTTGGAGTGGAGATTGCAACGAAAGTTTTAAAAAACGGGGATGTTGTAGAGGTTGATGCTGACAATGGGGTTGTGAGGAAGATTAAAAAATGATAAAGCTGATTATATTTGATTTGTCTGGAGTATGTTATGTACTTGAAGAGCCTTATTTTCTTAAGATATTTGCTAAAAGGCATGGGTTGGATTACAAAGAACTGGATGATTATTATCAAGAGATGCTGGAGAAGGCTGAGGAAGATAAAATTGATATAGAATATGCATGGGAGAAAATATTCAATACATTTAAAGTAAGAGAAAACTTTGACGAAATTGTTGAGGAGATGCTTTCCTACAGGAAGCCGATTAAAGAAACGCTTGAGTTGATTGGAAGGTTAAGGAAGAAGTATAAAACAGCTTACATAACAAATTACGCCAGAGGTTACTGGAATAGAATTGAGAAAAAATTTAAAATGGATGAATACTTTGATTTTGGAGTTGTTTCCTACCAGATAAAAGCAAGGAAGCCGGCAGCAAAAGGTTTTTTAACTGTGCTGGAGCATTTTAAAGTTAAAGCAAAGGAAGCGGTTTATATTGATGATAGTGAGAAGAAGTTGATGGGGGCTGTAAAGTTAGGGATAAATGGAATATTATTTAAAGATAAGAGGCAATTAATTAAAGATCTGAAGAAGTTGGGGGTTAGTGTATGAAAATAGGTATAGTGGTTTCAGAGTATTATTGGAAGGAAGTAACGAGCAAGATGCTTGAGTTAGCATTAGAAACTGCCAGAGCCGAGAATGCTGAAGTAAAGGTAATTAAAGTGCCGGGAAGCTTTGATATTCCGTTGGCAGTAAATAAGCTGCTTAGTATGAGCAGTGTGGATGGGGTTGTTACGCTTGGAGCGGTGATTAAAGGAGAGACGATGCATGATCAAGTAATTAGTTTTACTTTGGCTAAGGCGCTTACTGATTTGGCTTTAGAGTACGAGAAGCCGGTTGTGCTGGGAGTGAATGGGCCGGGGATGACACCTGAGCAGGCAATTGCAAGGATTGAAAGGGCTGCTGATGTGACGAGGGCTTGTATTCAGATGGTGAAGGTGATTAAAGGTGAGTGATTTAAACGAGATAATAAAAGAAGTAAAGAAAGGCAAAGTAGTTGTAATTGTAGATGATGAAAGCAGAGAAGGAGAAGGCGATTTGTTTGTTGCGGCTGAATTTGTAAATGTGGAAATAATTAATTTTATGATAACGAATGCCCGCGGAATGTTGTGTGTTCCAATGACAAAGAAAAAGGCTGAGGAATTAGGAATAAAATTTATGGTGCCGGATGAAGAAAATACAGAAAAAGAAAAGTGCAGGTTCGGGGTTACTATTGATGCGAAAGAAGGCACAACAACAGGAGTATCAGCATTTGACAGGGCGCTAACTATAAGGAAAGCTGTTGATGATAATGTAAAAGCTGAAGATTTTAGAAGGCCTGGGCATGTTTTTCCTTTGATAGCTGAGGATGGTGGAGTTTTTGTTAGGAGAGGGCATACAGAAGCAGCTGTTGATCTTGTTAGGTTGGCTGGGCTGAAAGAAGCTGGTGTGATTTGTGAGATAATGAATGAAGACGGCACAATGGCGCATGGAAAAGAAATTGAAGAGTTTGCTGAAAAACACAATATAAAACTTGTAAAAATAGAAGATATATTAAAATACAGGATAATGAATGAAGAAATTGCAGATGAATTTTTTATGCCAAGAGCTTTACAGCTTGCTTACTCTCAGTTAGGAAATGTTAGTCCAAATCCAAGTGTAGGGGCTGTGCTGGTTAAGGATGGAACGATTATTTCTGAAGGAGTTACACAAAAGCCTGGAGGAAACCATGCTGAGATTGAAGCTATGCAAAAAGTAAATGCTGAAGGAGCTACATTGTACGTTACATTAGAGCCTTGCTGTCATGCAAATAAAAGAACAAAGCCGTGTGTTTATGAGATAATTAATTCTGGCGTAAAGAAAGTTGTAATAGCAGCTAAAGATGAGAATCCAGAAGTTAATGGGAGAAGTATTGAAATTTTAAAGAAAGCCGGAATAGAGGTTGTTTTTGGGGTGATGGAAGAAAAAGCCAGGAAAGTGAATGAATTCTTTTTTAAATGGATTAGTAAAAAAATTCCTTTTGTTACAGTTAAGTTTGCTATAACCTTGGATGATAAATTTACTTGGGGAGATGAAAGAAGAAAACAGATAACGGGAGAGCAAGGGCAAACTTATGTGCATGAGTTAAGAAGCAAGTATGATGCGATTCTTGTCGGAGTAAACACTGTAATTAAAGATGATCCTAAGCTAACTTGCAGGCTGGTTGAAGGAAGAAATCCGGTTAGAGTTGTACTTGATAGCAAGTTAAAGATGCAAGTAAATGCAAGTATGTTTAATGAAGAAGGAAAAACGATTGTTTTTTGTACGAATGAGTATGATAAAGAAAAAGCAAAGGAATTAGAGAAGTTTTGCGAGATTGTTGTCGTGAATGGTGCAGATGGAAGGGTTGATTTAAATGATGCACTTAAGACTTTAGGGGAAAGAGGAATAACAAGTGTTTTGGTTGAAGGCGGGGCAGAAACGATTGCTTCTTTTGTTAGAAATGGGCTTGCTGACAAAGGAATGTTTTTTGTTGCGCCTTTTGATATTGGAGAAGGAAGGAGTATATTTGATTATTTGAATAAATGGGAGTTGAAATTAAAAGATATTTACAGCTACAAAGTGGGGGGAGACACTTTGATTGAAGGATATTTTGAGAAGAGCGAGGATAAAATAGAAAAAATTGTTGATCTTGGTTTGCCGACTGTGCATGGAAACTTTAAATTAATTGCTTTTAGAAATTTAGTAAATGGAAATGAAGAGTTTGCGCTGGTTAAAGGAGATGTTATTGGAAAGGAAAATGTTTTGGTTAGAGTGCATTCTTCTTGTTTAACGGGAGAGGTGTTTGGCTCTTTGAAGTGCGATTGCGATGAGCAGCTGCAGACAGCTATGTGTGCGATTGAAAGAACTAAGGAAGGAGTTATCGTTTATTTGAGGCAGGAGGGTAGAGGAATAGGTTTGTTGAATAAATTGAAAGCTTACAAATTGCAGGAGGAAGGGCTTGATACTGTTGAGGCAAATTTGGAGCTAGGGTTTGATAATGATGAAAGGGATTATTCTGTTGCTGCGAATATTTTAAAGGGGTTGGGGGTTAGAAGTATTGTTTTACTGAGCAACAATAAGGAAAAAGGGAAGGAGTTAGAAAAATATGGAATAAAAGTAAATGAAGTTTTGAATCTGGAGACGATGCCAACTGTTCATAATATTAAATACCTGGAAGCGAAGCAGAAGAAGATGGGGCATGTGATGGATGTTAGGGAGAAGCTGGTGTTTTTATGAGAATGCTTCCGATAAATATATAAATCTTAACTTCTACTCAATCACGATGGCTATAGAAACAGAACAAATAATGAAAAAATTAGAGCTAATAAAATCAGAATTGGACTACATTAAAGAAAATATGATACCAATAGATGCTGTACTAACAAAAGAAGATAAGGTCGCGTTGGAGAAAGCTAGAGAAGAATACAAAAAAGGAAAAACAACTTCTTTCGAGAGGTTGAAAAAAGAGCTGGGAATGTAAATGTTCAATTTAGAATTCTCAAATCAAGCAAAAGACTTCTTAAGAAAATGTGATAAAAATCTATGTGTTAGAATAATTGAAAAAATAGAACTGCTTAAAACTAATCCTGTTCCACACAATGCCGTAAGGGTTGTTGGAGAGGAAAGAACTTTTAGGATAAGAATTGGCAGTTATAGGGTCCTCTACGAAGTAAAGTGGAATGAGAAAGTAATTTTAATTGTAAATATAGATAAAAGACCACATGCTTATCAATAAAATGAAAAAAGTTTTGGCTATGGGCACATTTGATTTTCTGCATCCTGGGCATTTGAATTATTTGAAGCAGGCGAAGAAACATGGGAAGCTTATTGTTGTAGTTGCGAGAGATGTTAATGTTAAAAGAGAAAGGGGAAAGATGCTGTGGGTGAATGAAAAAGACAGGCTGAGGCTGGTGGGTGAATTAAAGTTTGTGGATATAGCTGTATTGGGGAATATTGGGGATAAGTTGAAGATTGTTGAGAAGATAAAGCCAGATGTTATTTGTTTGGGGTATGATCAGAATGTTAATATAGGTAAGTTAAAGAAAGAATTGGAAAGAAGGGGGTTAAAAAGGATAAAAATAAAAAGGATGAAAGGATACAAAGCTAAAAGGTATAAGTCAAGCAAGATAAAGAAATGGGGTGTTTTTTCATGAGAATTTGGCTAATTGTTTTGGTTTTGTTTAGTGTTTTTTTAGTCAGCTGTTCGCAGACTGCACAGACTGGCGGGCATATGATGGATAATGGGCAGATGATGGATGAGGATATGGAAGAAGAGATGGAAGATAATATGGGAACTGGAATGATGAAAGAGATGATGGTTGAAGGAGATGAGTTCAGTTTTAAGCCAGCAACTGTAACTGTAAGCAAAGGCGACACGGTTAAATTAACCTTCAAGAATGTTGGAGCTAAACCTCATACATGGACAATTGATGAGTTAGATGTGAATACGGGAAGCATAAAAGGAGGACAGAGCAAGACGGTTGAATTTGTTGCAAGCGAAGCAGGAGAGTTTGAAGTGTATTGCGCTGTGCCGGGACATAAGGAAGCTGGAATGGTTGGGAAATTGGCTGTGAGTTAGTGTTTTTTGTTTTAAATTTGTTTTATTTTCTAATTTGATTATGTAAAGGTTTAAGAATGACTGCTTTATTTCTGTGTTTATGAATGTGCTGGAAGTAAAAGAGCTAAGGAAGAAGTATGTTGAAAGGAGAGGGTTCTTCAGGCAGAAGAAAGAAGTAGTTCAAGCGCTTGATGGAGTTAGCTTTTCTGTTGGGAAAGGGGAAATATTCGGCTTGCTTGGGGCAAATGGAGCCGGGAAGACGACTGTTGTAAATATAATTGCGGGGATTGTGCTTAAAGACGGGGGAAGCGTTAGTTTTTTGGGCAAGGAAATGAATCATGATATGCTTGAGAAGGTAAATGTTGCTACTGCTTATTCCGGGCTGATGGGGCATTTAAGCGTTTGGCAGAATTTAAGGTTTTTTGCTAAACTGTATGGAGTTAAGGATGTAGATAAAAAGATAATTGAGCTGCTGAAGAAGTTTGGGGTTTTTGAACTGAAAGATAAGAAGTATTATTTGCTTTCCTCCGGTGAGAGAATGAGAACTGTTCTGTGCAAAGGGCTGATTAATGATCCTGAGCTGCTGATTTTGGATGAAGCGACTGTCGGGCTTGATCCGGATGTTGCGCAGATGGTCAGGAAAGAAATAAAGAATTTAGGCACAACGATATTGTTTACTTCGCATAATATGTATGAAGTTGAAGAGCTCTGCAACAGAGTAGCGTTTTTGCATAAAGGGAAGATATTGAAGGTCGGAACGCCGAAAGAGTTAACGAAGCTGATTAAAGAGCAGATTGTTGTGATTGATTTTTATCCCAGCAGAATGAATGCTGTTAAAGCGCTTAAGGAGTTAAAAGTAGAAGTTGTTAATGTTGACGGATTTAAGGTTGTGTTAAAGGTTGAGAATGCTGAGAAGAAGATGCATGACATACTGCATCCTTTGTTCAAGCAGGGGTTTACTATCAGAGATATAACGATTGAGAAGCCGAATTTAGAGGATGTGTTTATTGATGTTGCGAGGAAGGCAAGATGAAGCTTTACAGAATAAATGCACTAATGCTGAGGAATTGGTACATATCACTAAGCAATATAGACAGACTGTTTGATGTGCTTTTCTGGCCGATTGTGAATTTATTCATCTGGGGATTTACTGCTGTTTTTATTGAGCAGCTTGCTGCTGAGAAGGGATTTGTAATAGGGCTGTTTGTTGGAGCTTTAATGCTCTGGTTTTTGTTTGACAGAGCGCAAAAAGATATGAGTTTGTTTTTGCTAGAGGATTTTTGGGAGAGAAGCGTTTATTATATGTACGTTTCTCCCATGAAAGACAGCGAGTTTTTAGTTTCTGTGGCTATTTGGGGATTTGTAAGGGCGATAATTGAGTTTGCGATTTTAGTTATTTTGGCGCTTGTTTTTTATGGATTTAATATAATAGGTTTAGGATTAGTTAAGCTGACTTTTTTTATTATTCCACTGCTGATATTTGGCTGGGCAGTAGGAGTGATGATTTCAGGGCTGATATTTATTTTTGGCTCCAGAGTGAGCATATTAACGTGGAGTCTGCCATTCCTTCTGCAGCCGGTTGCAGCAATTTATTATCCTGTCGCCATACTGCCGGAGTTTTTAAGATGGATTGCATATGCTGTTCCACTGTCGCATATATTTGAAGGTTTTAGAGCAGCTTTGGATGGGGCTTTTGCTATGGATTATTTTGTTATTGCAACTGTGCTAAGCGTTGCGTATTTGGTCCTAGGGTGCGTTTTGTTTTATGCTGCTGTGAGAAGAAGCAAGAGGACCGGGTTTTTGGCGAAGCAGTGATTAGTAGCTGAACCTGCGCTCATATTCTTTGTGATCCATCCATTCGAGAACGATACTTAGAATTGTTATCTGGTCTTTTTTTATTGTGTAAATAAGCCTCCATGCACTTGGCAAGTCATATTTCCAGAGATTACCTATATTTCCAAATTTAACATAGTATTCTTTTGGGATGAGGTGTTTTGAAATCTGTGTCCCACAAAAGGCATTATTACGCAAGTCATCAAAAGCTCGATCAAGCCACTTCTTCAAAAGTTTTTCCTGGAATCTTTTGCTTTCAAGCGCTTCGTAGGCTTTCTTAAGATTCTCGTCACCAAATCTAATCTCAGACTTCATCAAGGCTCCAAATCCTTTCTTTTGAGATACTTCTTGACTCCTTCTGGATCCCATATACAGATAATTTCTCCATCTTATACAACAACTTTGC
>CAYJSO010000045.1:0-7138 GCA_964372795.1 uncultured Methanosarcinales archaeon | reverse complement strand
TTGCCTGGTCTGTTATCACGAGATCGAACCACCCCTTATGAAATTTTTCCAAAGAGGACGTTATTTCAAAAATAGAATGTTTTCGGAGATTTTTTTCAAGCAGATCCGCCATTTTATCGAATACTTCTACGCTGCTGTACCAGATTCCGTCCTGATAAGCAAATGCTTCTATCTCGGCATTTGGCATGTTTATTTTTTTGAAGAATTCTTTTGTCATTCCATCTTTGAACAGAGATAAAACGAACGGGCTGAAAGAGCGCTCCAGCCATTTCTCCCAATGGAAGGATTTTATCTTTTGTATAATTTGCTGTTCGTTCATTTTGCCTTCCTTATAATGCCTTTTGTTGCATCGACTTCTATTATTTCTCCGTCTTTGATTGCGCGGGTTGCGATGTTTGTGCCGATTATGCAGGGTTTGTTCATCTCTCTACTTACAATGGCAGCGTGGCAGGTAATGCCGCCTTCGTCAGTAACTATTGCAAGGGCTTTCTGCATTGCAACTACAAATTCAGGAGTTGTCATGCTTGTTACCAGAATGAAGTCATGGGCTTCGTTTTGGATTTCTGAAGGATGCTTGATAACTCTCGCTTTTGCTTTTGCGTAGCCTGGGCAAGCGGTTTGTCCGCGGATTTCTTTAATATCTTTTGTTATTTTGCTTTCGATTTCTTTTTCAAGTCTGCGAGCTTCTTCATCAAAGACTGTTACAAGCCTTCCGTTTTTTACAACAATAACATGATAATCCATTCTTTTTTTGATTAAATCAGAGTGATCTTTGTTTTTTAGCAGGTATTCTTCAAGCTCTTCCGGGAAAAGGAATTTAATTTCTAAGCTTGAATGGTTTAATCTTCTCCCTAGCTCTTTGAAGAAAGGATACATGAAGTAATAGCCATGGTTTAAAGCTCCTCTGACTGCATCTTTGTAGTAGACGCATTCGCGCAGACATCCCATTATCTGTTTTTCTTCCTGTGTTAGTTTTAATCTGCTTTCTATTTCCTTTTGTTCTTTATTTAACTTTTTTGGAAGCTCTTTTAATGAGCTTAGCGTGTTTTTTTCTTTTTTGTATCTTTTAGCTATTCTTGCTAAACGATGCATGTAGTATTCGTTATTCTGTGGGGGCTCGTCAAAGTAGCCACAGGGAATGTAACGGAATTCTTCTGCATGCTTGATTATTTTTGCTTGAATGTTTTTTGGCAATTGTGCTAGAATGGGTTCTTGTTTCTTGAAAATGTTTAAAATTGATCTATTTTTTAGGATGGATAATGCTAAAGTGTAGAATTTCCTTTCTTCTTCCCCAAGGAAGCTTTCTTTTGCTGTTGATGTTAAAATGGTGAAGTAATCTGCTGCTTTTTTTGGATCTCTAACTTTCTGTTTTATTGCATTTTCAAAGTAAGGCTGTACTTTGTGGACGATTGTTCTGATAAAAAAAGCAAAAGGTGCCAGGCTGCAATGGAGTTCGTCGAATTTTTTGTAGATAGAGTAAAGCTGCTGGTTTGAAAGCGGCTTTAGATCTTTATTATTATAGATTGATTCTGTGAATTCTAAATAAGATGCGGTTTTTTTGTCTGCGTCTGCTGTCCAGTTTTTTGTGAAGTTTTTGTCCCTCTTTATCTGTTCTAAAAATTCCAATGATTTTTTGTCCAGTTTTTCTTCATCTGCATAGAAATCAATCTTACCTTTTTTGCTTATGTAAGCGAATTTGCCGATCAACTTGAGCATGTAGCTAGCGAAACCGTTTATGCGCAAAATGTCCATGTCACGCTGAAAGCCCCAGAGCCATTTCATTTAAACTTCTCCTCCAATTCTTTCTTATATTCTTTTGCCTTGAATTCGCCTTTGAAGTAATCTAAACGAGCACAGATGCTTATTTTGTCTGCTAATGCTCTTGCTACTTTTCCGCGCAGTTGTTTCTTTGATCTTTGAAGCAAAGGATGCTCGTGTATCAGGCCGTGCTTTGGGCTTTTAGCTTTTTGTGTCAAATGGCGAAATAATGCTTTCTCCGCGCCTAAAAGCTGCACAGTAGAGCTTGGAAGCAAAGCAAGGCGTCTTAATGAGCCTGCGTGCTGGATTAATTTTGCTGCAATAGTTGCTCCGCAGAGTTCAAACAGGTTTGGAGAGTACTTTTGCATGATTGATTCGAGGTAAAGCAGATGTCTTTCTCTCAGCTTATGGGCGTTTTGGATTAGCTGCGCTAGAAGCATAATTTCATTTAAATCTTCTTTTTTTAATTCTGCGCCCATTGACTGTATTTGGGTTAAGTTAAGCTCTTCCAATAGCTCTTTTTTGCTTTTTTGTGTTATTAGATTAACAAATGCTTCATGGCTTCTTATTTTGTTTGAGATTTCGGGCAAGTAAAGCTCGTACCATTCCCTTAAGCGTTTTGTCAGCAAGTTTGATGCTTTGTCAAGCTCGTCTATGTTGCTAATTGTGTGTGTTATAATCAGATCTTCGTTTATTGAGTTTCGTATTTGGTTAATTGTTGAGGCTATGTTTTGCTGATGGAATGAAGGGAAGAATTTTTTGTCTTTAAGCTTTGGAAGAAATTGTTTTTGTTGTTCAATTGAGGATAATTTTGCGTCTTTGTGGCGCTTTATTAAGCTTTCCTGGTGAATCTGCCTGTTAATGTAATCATCCTGGTTTTTGAAAGGAATGTGCTCAAGAATATTTAAGCCAGCGTCTGTTAAAAATAAGCCCGTTATAGTGGTGAACACCCATTTCATGACTATAGGGAGAATAAAAAAGTATTTAAAGGTTCATATTTTGCACTGCAACATGCTGGGTATTTATATAACGTGCAAAAATAGAAAGGAAGCTGAGAAAATAGCAGATGTATTACTAAGTAAGAGGCTAATTGCCTGTGCGAATGTTTTTCCATTAACTAGCTTATATTGGTGGAAGGGTAGAAAAAGGAGAAGCAAAGAATATATTATAGCTGGTAAAACAAGAGAAGGAAAGTTTAATGCTATTGTTAAACAGGTTAAGAAAGTGCATTCGTATAAAGTTCCTTTTATAAGCGCTTGGAAAGAGCAAACAACAAAGGATATAAATAAGTGGCTGAGGAAAGAAGTAAAGTGAGTTGAAATGAAACAAACTCATTACATTCGTAGTTTAATTTTTGGGAGCAAAAATGAAAGATCACCTAATAAAAGATTTTGAAATGCAGAGCTGTCTGTACTGCGGAAAGGATTTTAGCTCAGTTAATTGGAGTTCTGAGTTTGAGGCTGAGCATCATTACAAATGCGTAACTTGCAGCTGCGGGAAGAAGAATACGATTAAAGTAGATTTTCACGGAAGCGGGCATGACAAGTTTAAAGTTGATGTTAACAAGAATGTAAATGATGAGTTTGGAGTGTTTGGGTTTGATGAGAAGGTGGAAGGGGAGTTTAGGAAGGTGGCGAAGAAGTAAAGATTTGTTCTGTTGTGTTTTAACTAATTTTAATTTTATTATTTTTAGTTAGTTTTTATATTTTAAGTAACTTTTTTATCTATTTTAATTTTTAATATAGTAGCGTCGCATAAATAGATAATGCTTCGCATTTTATGTGCTCCGCAGTCGATGTAATTTAATATATAATCGTACCTTTAAACGATTTGCTGCTTAACAATCTGTCTAAGTTCTTTGTGTTTTTTCCAATTAAAACAAGGATTAGCTTTGAGGTTGATGCGAGTTTTGTTGCTAATGGATCGAAAGGAGCGTTTAAGCCGGGCTTCCATTTTGCTCCAACTAGTTTCTGAAGGGTTTGCCAGGCTGCTATTTTGAGCTTTTTTGCGCTTTTGTATTTTGAAGGGTTTTTTGTGTAAAGGTAGTCTACATTTGTAATATATTTTATTTTTTTGGCTTTGTTTACTTTAGCTCTTACTATAGCATCGTAGTCTGTGCTGCAGCCAGGTTTCCAGCCGGATGCGATTATGATTGGTTTTTTTGAAGTAATCTTTTTAGTTGGATTGGAAAGAACTCTTGGATGCGCTAGATTTTTGAAAACTGCACGGACAAGTTCTGCGTTCGACTGTGCTATTCTGATGCCAATCCAGTCTAAGTCTGTATCTGATGCGTTTAATGAGCTTGCTGTGCTTTGGTAATATCTGCACACTTTTCCTCCGCCCACTAGGATTATGAAGCGGAATTTTTGGGTGTGCTTTTTTATTATTGAGACAAATGATTTTAGGAATTTTGAGTCAATTTCATCTGGAACAAGAACTGAGCCGCCTAATGAGATTACAATTGTTTCATTTTTCCTGTTCTTTTTTATCTTCTTTTTCATGCCAAGCCACCATAGCTGACTAATGTTATGCCGAGCATTATTAAAAACATGCCGAGCCATTTCCATTTGTTCATTTTTTCTCCCAGGAATTTTATTGCAAGCAGGGAAGCCCAGATATAGTTTAATGATGCGAAAGGAACCAGCAATGAAAGTTCTGCTCCTTTGTAGGCAATTACGCCGATTATTGCTGAAGTGAAATGCAATGAGACAGCGACAAATAAAGGAAGGTTTGTAATTACTGCATTTATGTTAAATGCGAATTTTTTGCTTGCTACTTTAAGGAAAAATGAGCCAAGAGAGCTTGATATAGTTGAGATGATCATCAATCCTATGCTTAACAGCTGAGATGGCATTTAAACTACCTCCACTTTGTGCTGCATTCCGCGAGCTATTGAATAAACGCCGGTGATGATTATTATTATTCCAATTATTTTCAGGGGACTGAGTGAATCTGAAGGGAAGAAGAAAGGGGAAGCAATTGCTGTCCAGATGTAAGTTGTTGCCAGGATTGGATAAAGAACAGTAAGCTCGCCTTCTTTCAAGCCAAGGATGAAGAATAATGCGACTAAAGCGTAAAGGAAAAAGCCGATGATTAAAGGAACGTTTGTTATGAATGAAGCTAATGAGAATGTAATTTTGCTGCTTGCAAACTTGAACATGATTTGAGCGGCTGAGGAAAGCAAAGCTGCTATTATGACTAAAAGAATACCCCTTATTTTAGGCTGCATTGCCTTGCAAAGTTATGATGTATTTATAAAATTAACTTTATATAGAAGGAAGTATTAACTAATCAAATGCCAGAGGATATAGTGGGGGAGCTTACTGAGATTTCTGAACAGAGGGCTGTAAAGAAGGAGCAGGAGCAGAAGGAGAAGATGAGGAAGATGATCGAGGCGAGAGTTTCTGAGCTTAGGCAAAAGATGATGTTTTTGGAGAGAGATGTAAAGCAGCTGGAAGAAAGGGAAAAGATGCTGGAAAAGGAAACGAATTTCGTGAATAAAATTGAATTAAAGCTTGTAAGATGGAGTTTAAAGAGAAAGAGAAATAAATTAGGGGAGTTGAGAAGGATAACGCCGTAAATAGGACGATAATATTTTACTAATATTTTAAATTATTTAAATTTTATTTTAACTATTTTTATTTAAGTTTTTTATACTTTAATCATCTTTTTGTAATTTAATAATTTTAATTTTTTATATCTAACTTTAATTTTTATTTTAGTATCTTTTTATTATATTAATCTAAGTTAAATAGCGTCGCATAATAGTATAGGTTAAAAACCTAGATGTGCTCCGCAGCCTATGCTTTTAGTAGAATTTTTAACAGAGCTGCGTAAGCTGGACGGGCGATTAATACGCCGAATGAAACGCCTGCGATGGTTGTGAATGCGAAGCCTTTGAGCAAGCCAGCGCCAGCAAACCATAACGGAAACATTCCAGCTAGAACAGTCAAGTAAGCGCCGAAGATGATGAACATTGCATTTTTCAATTTTCTCTTCCAGTCGTAGATTAACTGACCTTTTACGGTTTCGTCTGCTATAATAATTAAATGATCAACTCCTGTGCCTATGGAGATGATAATTCCTGCCATTGCGGCCAAGTCAAGGTTCCATCCAACAACAGCAGCGAAGCCGAGTATTAGGATAATTTCTGCAAGCAGTGTTAAGGCCATAGGCAATGCTATTTTTAGGTTTCTGTATACAATACTAATTACAACTGTTACTACTATAAATGCTAAAAGCGCAACTAACATAATGTTATTCATGAATTTTTCTCCGAGAATTGGGGAGACCGTGTCCATTTTTTCTATTGAAAGCTTAATTGGCAAAGAGCCTGTAATTAGCACGGTCTGCAAGCGCTTCATTTCTTTTAAGGCATCCGTGTTAGCTTCCGGGTTGTTTTTTCCTATGCCCGAGCCGGATATCTGGATGTTTGTTTCTGCTCTGCCTTTTAGTCCAGTCGAAATTTGCAGTGAGTCAACCAGTTTATCATCCAAGTAAAGCTCTAAAGGCGAGCTTAAGTAGTTTGGGTTGTCTTTGCTTGTGGGGATGTTCTTTGTCACATCTGCCTGGCGTTTAGCTGCGTCTGTGCTTAGTGTGATTGAGAAGAAAAAGCTGCAAGCGATGTTTCCATCTTCTGTTTTCTGGCAAGGCTGGTTTGGATTCAAGCCGGAGCAATCAGCTGTTCTGCAGACATAGGCAATATCTTTTTTTCCGCCTATGAAGACTGTGCTGTTAGCGATTTTTGCTTCAAATTTTCCCTGGCTGGCGACTAAGTTTCTTAGCTCTTCTTCTGTCAAGCCGGCAATTTCAACTGAGATGAATTTGCTTCCTGCCAAGTCGGTAGCGTCTCTTACGATAACGTCGCTTAGCCCATAGATGTTTAAACGCTGAGTTAGGCTTTCTATTATGCTTTCTAAGTCTTCGGATGAAACTTCTTCTTGTGGCTTAAGCAAAACGCGAGAGCCGCCTGCCAAGTCGAGGCCTTTCTTTAGGTTGGATTTTGCAGCTGGGGCAGCTTTTATTCCAATGTCTTCTGCTCCGATAAGCTCCCTGTGGACTTTAGGAACGCGAATGGTTTTGTTAATTGTCTTGTTTGTTTCGTTATCAAACTCTTCAATTGTTTTTAGTTCTGTTTCGTTCAGAATTGTTTCGTTGAATAACGGCTTTACTTTTAGCAAATATGAATCTTTGTTTGTTACTATCCTAATAGTTTGATTTGGGAGCAAATCAGAGGTTGCTTCGTGGAAATCCCGGACAGTATTTATTTCAACTTCATCAATTTCTATTATTCTTTCGTGTGATAAAGGGGCAGTGTTTGCTTTTGGAGCTTCTATTCCTGCAGAAGAAGCTGCTGAATTTAATGAAACTGAACGGATCA
>CAYJSO010000044.1:4083-7206 GCA_964372795.1 uncultured Methanosarcinales archaeon | reverse complement strand
TCATTAAGGCAGAATAATGCGCTGCGATTTGGTCTAGTGTTTTTCCTGCGTGGGAGAAGTCGGCTGGAGCAACAGCGGGTTGATGATCTTGCCCATCTTGAGGAGCATGTGCTAAAACCCCATGTTCTGGAGCTGACATACATCCAACTAGTGTTAAGGCTCCAATACCTGTTATTAGTCTTTGTCTTAAGTTCATTTTTCCCTCTATATTTTATAAGAAATCTAGGTTTTTAAAGGTTTGCTTTTCTTCTGCTTAATCCTTTCAAACATTATTCTAGAGCCGGCCATGCTCCACTGTTTTTTTTCGCCGAAGAAAATCATCGTTTCTATAAGTCTTGCAAGCTCTGGATCTTGATGCAGATTGTACCACCCCAGCAAATCTGTTATGTGGTAAACCAGGTGTCCTTCGTCTTCTGCTGTGAAAGAAGGTTTTGCAGTGAATTCTCCGAAGTCCTTTTTTGCCTGGTGAATTGAGCGCTGTGCTTTTTCCCTTTTTATCATTTTGATTTATTAACTTTGAGTTTTATTTGCCTTTTGACAGCATATTAAATGTCGCATGCGGACTTAGGTTTTTTGTCAAAACGATTTTTTTCATTTCGCGTTCAAGCTCTTTTTGCTTTTTTTGTTCAAGAAATTTGTCAATTCTGTTAAGGAGCGGTTTGAGCGTTTTAAAAGCATAGTTGGCTGCTGCCAGTGCATCGCGTTCATGCCAGTTTGAGAATCGGCTTCGTTTTGCAAGCTGTGATTTTTCCGTTTTAAGCAAATCCTGTTCTGGCAATATTAAAGAAGTGCCCATTCTTCTGTGGAATTCGTGGACTGTGCTTGGCGCTCTGCTTACGTCTGCTGCCGTTATAACCGGGATGCCTGAGCTTATTGCTTCTTCAATAATCTGCGATAATGTGAAGTCTTTAGACGAATTTGTTTTTATTACGTTTCCGTTAAGATCGAGGAGAGCGTAAGCAGAAGTTGCTCCCGGGTCTAGGCCAACTATGAGCAAAGGTTTTTGTTGCATTTATTGTATGGAAGTGTTTTTCTGTTTTTAAATGTTAGGTTTATCAGATTAGTTATATTTAAATATTATCTTGTTTTTTTGTTCAATATGATTGAAGAGCATGTAGGGACTGTACATATTTTCGATAGTTATGTTTTAGTGGAGCTTTTAGGTGATAATGTCATCAGAAGAATTAATTTAAAAGATGGCAGGATTAAGACGAATGAAAGGGTGGATGAAGCTATTTTTGATTTGTTTTATAAGCATTTGAAGTTGCTGTATGGCAGGGAGTTACTTGGAGATTTGTTTGCTCTAGGCGGCGCTGACAGAGATGGGGGCTATTACCTTGTTTATTTTAGGTCAGCTTAATTTAAGCAAAGATTTTTATAAGGATTAATTTACTTGATTTTAAATGAGAGTGATTTGGGCTTTGTTTTTGTGTGTAATGGCTGTTTTTGCTGCGCCTTTTGCTTTAGCTGAGCCAATAACAGACAAGCCTTTGCATATGACGCTGCTTTCTGTGCAGGAGGGAAACAACACTTTTATTGGCAGTGTAGCTGATTTGTATATTGAGATAAGGCCTGGAAATGGGCGCGTGTTTTTAGAAACACAAACTTTCAGCAAGATTGACACACAGATAAGCACGAGGTTTGCGAAAGAGGTTGCCTGCAACTACTTTGATTTAGATTGCAGCAAGTATGATTTTATTTATACGATCAGGTCGCCGGCTACAATTATTGGGGGGCCAAGCGCAGGAGGAGCAATTGCAGCATTAACAAGCGCAGCAATTTTAGGATTGGATGTTAACGAGAGCGTTGCTGTTACCGGGACAATTAATTCCGGAGGGCTGCTCGGGCCTGTTGGAGGATTAAAAGCAAAAATAGATGCTGCTGAGAGGGCTGGAGCAAAAAAAGTTTTGATTCCTTTTGGAACCAGAACAGTTAAAGAGCTTGATAAACTGGATTTGGTTGAATATGGGGCTAAAAAAGGGATTAATGTTGTTGAAGTTAGCGATTTGAACGAGGTTGTTGAGCAGCTGACTGGAAGAAAAGTGCTGAAAGACAGCGTGAATGTTTCTGCTAATCCTGAATATGTTAGGATAATGAGAGAAATAGCTGATGAGATTTGTGAAAGAGGAGATAAACTGAAGCAAGAGCTTGACAGATTTGGGCTGAATAATAGCGAGATTAAGGAGTTGAATAACAGAACAAGAAAGGCGGAGTTGTCTTTTGCCGAGGAAAGATACTATTCTGCTGCGTCTTATTGCTTTGGAACAAATGTTAGGCTGAGGAATAGGCTGTATGTGGAGCAGAATTTGAGTGCGGCTAAGATAAAAGCAAAAGCTGCGTTGCTAGATATAAATATAGATAAACTTGAAAATGAAACAAGAAGCCATGAGTTTAAGACGATAACTGATTTGCAGACTTTTTCCATTGTAGTTGAAAGGCTGGCTGATGCAAGGCGTTCTTTGGAGAGAATCGATGAGGAGGAAGATGATGCTTTTCTGTTAGCTTTTGCCGAGGAGAGGTTTTATTCTGCGCAAGTCTGGAGCAAGTTTTTTGAGATGGAAGGAAAGGGGTATGTTTTGAATCGGGAGGTTTTGCAGAGGTCTTGCATAGAGAAGCTGCAGGAAGCCAAGGAGAGATACCAATATCTGGTTCTTTTCCTTCCAAGCGGGGTTGAAGAAATAGATGAGGGAATTCTAAAAGCTGAGGAATATGCAGCTAATGAGGAGTATGAGCTTTGCCTGATGCAGGCAAGCCAAGCGAAAGCGGAAGCAAGCGCTATTTTAGGCACTGCTGGAATTGATGCTAGTGATTTGGGCAAGCTGGTTGATAATAAGCTGCTGGCGCTGCAGAAGCAGATTGCAAGAACAGTTGAAAAGAGAGATTTTCCTTTGCTGGGTTTTTCTTATTATGAATATGCGAATTCTTTAAAGGAGGATGATGTAAATGCGGCTTTAGTTTATGCTGAGTATGGGTTAGAGCTCAGCAATTTGGACATTTATTTTGAGGAGAGCCAGAAAGGATTTAGGGTAAGGTTGCCTGAGCAGAAAGAAGTTTTGTTGATTGCAGTTGGATTTATGTTTGGAATTGGGGTTGGTATGCTGGTTGTGCTGAGGAGGGGTAAAT
>CAYJSO010000044.1:0-4073 GCA_964372795.1 uncultured Methanosarcinales archaeon | reverse complement strand
GTAAATTTAAGGGTGTTAAGCGAAGAAGATGCGCATAAACCCCCCGAGATCCACGGTTAAGCAGACCTCGGCGGGAAAAAGAGGTGATAGACGTAAGTACTTTAGAGTAGTACCAATATTTAAACTTTTCGCTGGTTTTAGTATTCTGGAGTAGTCACAATTATGGGGCAAATGAAGTGTGAGTGTGGGCGAGAGGGGGAAGTTGTTAGGGGAAAGCAGGCTTTTTGCAGAATGCATTTTATTGAGCATTTTGAGAAGCGAGTTAAGAAAGCGCTGAAGGAAAGGGAGCTTTTGAAAGGCGAGAGAGTGCTGGTTGTTGGTTCGCTAGCTGCTTATTTGTTTAAGAAGTTTGTTTTTGTTCCGCTTGAAGCTGAATTTTCTGATTCTGTTAAAGACGGTTGTTATGCAGTTGTAATTGAATGGACGATGGATGATGAATGTGTAGAATTTTTAAAGCAATTTGCGGGTGATTTAAAGTTTAATGAAGATAAAAACATAGTAAAAGCGCTAAAATATGTAAGCGATGAGGATTGTGTGGAGTATGCTGCTCTTAAGGGAGTTGAGTTTGTTGCAAGGGAAAAGGATAAAAACTGGAGTGATTTCTTGGATAAGTTTAAGGATAAGCCGGAGATGAAGTATAATTTGCTGAGGAATGCTTTGGAAATGAAGAATGTAATAAAGGGGCTAGTAAAGTGAAAGTTTTAAATTTTATTTTATTTTTGTTTCCCGGTTTATTTTTATTGTTAATTTTTATTTCATCCTGCGCTGTTGTTGATGATTATGTTAATGAGAATCTAAATAAAGAAATAAAAGAAAAAGAACAAGTGATTTCTTTTGTAAAAGATGAAGGAAGCATTTCTGTTTATTTTTGTCCCCAGGATAATTGCGAGGAGAGGATGATTAGTTTTTTGAGCGGTGCTGAGGAATTTATTCATTGCGCTTGGTATGATTTTAATTTAGTGAATACGAGCGAGTTTTTGAAAGATAAAAGCCAAGCTGTTGAGTTTAAGGTTGTTATAGATGAGGATAATCAAGAGAAGATTAAAGATTATGGGTGGAACTATGTTGTGAATGCAGGTTATGGTTTGATGCACAATAAGTTCTGCGTTGTTGATGGTGATAGAGTAATGACAGGAAGCATGAATCCTACTAAAAGAGATACGACGACAAACAACAACAATCTGCTTTTTATCGAGTCAAAGATCATTGCGGAGAATTACGAGCAGGAATTTCTGGAGCTATGGAATAAAGAGAAGAATAGAAAAACCGCTAAAACAAATGTTTTATTGAATAAAGTTGAGGTGTATAACTATTTCTGCCCGGATGATGAGTGCGCGGATAAGGTTGTTAGGGAGATAAGGAAAGCCGAAAGTTCAGTTTACTTCATGACTTTCAGTTTCACACATTCATGAATTGGAAATACTTTATTGCTTAAGAAGCAGGAAGGAGTTGAAGTTAAAGGCGTGTTTGAGAAGACGCAGCTGAATGATTACACACAATATAATATTTTGAAAGATAGTGGGATGGATGTGCTTATAGACGGAAACAAATATAATATGCACCACAAGGTGCTTATAATTGACAATACGACTGTTATAACTGGAAGCTTTAATCCGACGAAAGGGGGAGATGAGAGAAATGACGAGAATCTGGTTGTGATTAAGGATAAGAGGATTGCTGATATGTTTTTAAAGGAGTTTGAAAGGGTGTTTGGTGAGGCAAGTAGTTAGTTTTGTATTTGGTTTATATACAAATCAGCGCAAAGTATATATCTTTGTTATTGTTTCTTATAGCTGTGTAGAGGTGTTTGCAGTGGGTTATAGAATAAATCCAGAAAGAATGGAAAGGCTTAATTCTTTGTGTGAGTTGCTGGCTCAAGGCGGGAATTTAGCGAAAGCTGCTGAGCAGTTAGGTCGTGGTCCTATTACTATGTCTAATGATACACATGTTCTTGTAGAAGCTGGTGCTGTTAGAAGGGAAGGCTACGGAAGGTGGACTTCTTGGACAGTTAATCCAGATTATAGAGGTGTTCTAGCTGGTTTTGTAGAAAATATGAGAAATGGCAATGGCGGTAATGGAGATGCTAAAGCAAGTGTTGCGCCTGGGAGAAAAGCTGAGATTAAGGAAGGAATTGTGAGGGCGTTGGCTGATGCTGGTGAAGATGATGATGCTCCAAAGCTTTCCTTGTCTGAACTGGTTGTTCAGTATCAAGATGCTGGGAATAGAGGCACTAAGAGAGAACAGCTGGGGGTGGCTTACGAGGCAGGTAAATGGCTTATTGAGTTAATTGCGCAAAAATTAATCATAAAGCTTCCTCCAAGTGTAGCTAAAGAAGAACTCATGTCTGCTGGTTTTGATGGATTTGTGCAGGCTGCTAATACTTATGACGGGAGCAGGGGAATTAAATTTGATACTTATGCTGCGGGTAGAATCAGGGGGGCTATGCTTGATTATTTGCGTGAGATTGATCCTGTTGCTAGAAAAGCGCGTGAACAATATAATGAATTTGAAAGAGTTACAGACGCTTTGCGCGGGGAAACCGGAAGAGAGCCAAGTTTGGAAGATGTTCTTGCGAGAGCAGAAATAAGCCATGAGAATTTGAGAGCTGCGCGTTCTTCTTTGGCTGTTGCTCATCATTTGAGTTTGGATTGCAGAGGGCGAGCAGCGGAAGAAAAATCACTTAGATATACATTACAAGAATTAGAAGATCATAAAGTTGAGCAACCGTTTGATGTTGTTTCTAATAGGGAAGCGGCTGAGTATATGACAAGAGGATTAACTAGAAAAGAAAAGCGTGTTTTGGTTTTGTATTATACTGAGGGGATGACAATGGGGGAAATTGGAGCTGCCATGGATTTAAGCGAGTCAAGAGTTTGCCAGATTCATGCGAAGGTTTTATCTAAGCTCAGAACAAGAGCGAGAAGGGCGGGAGTTGATGTTAGTAGAAATGGAAGAAAAACGCATATGTATAAGAATCGCCCTGGAGGTTTAGAACGTGTTGCTGCGGTTGGTTGAGTTTTCTTAAATAAAAAGGTTTTTAAATAGTCTGTTTTATTTTATTCTTATGACTAGATATGTTGTAAAAGCAGGGGAGGATAAAGTTTCCAAAGGCACGCATGATGCCACTATTGCTACAGCAGGAGGCTCTAGCAGGAGCCCTATTAGGGCAGTTGCGAGTATGAGTGCGAGAAACCCTGCGTTTGAAGTAAAAGAGGATCTGTATGTTATTCTGGGAGCGGAATTAGAAAAGGCAGACAAAGAGCCAACTCCAAAGAATTTAGCTGATGCTGTTAGGGCTGGATTAGGGAGTAAGCAGGTGCGAAAGCTGCGTGCGATTGCTAGGACTCAGGGTGAAGGCTTCCTATATGCCTGCATGCCTGATGAAGTTGCAGATGCTGTTTTAGATTCGTATAAGAAAAGTTAGTTCTGTTTATTAACAAAAACTATATAAATAGCTTAAAGTCTGGGCTTAAGTTATGGATAAGGGGGCAGACTATTGTGTTAAGGATTTATCTTTGGCAGAGCAAGGGCTGAAGAATATTGAATGGGCTGAGCAGGAAATGAAGGCTCTGCTTAAAGTCAGAGAAAGGTTTGTCAGAGAGAAGCCGTTGAAAGGTTTAAGGGTGGGAATTGCGCTGCATCCTACAAAAGAAACTGCGGTGCTTGTTAGAACGTTAATTGCAGGGGGAGCTGAAGTTGCTTTGTGCGCATGCAATCCGTTAAGCACGCAAGATGATGTTGCTGCTGCTTTGGCTAAGGAAAGCGTTAAAATATTTGCGTGGAAAGGGCAGAGTAAAGAAGAGTATTACGAGAATTTGAAGAAAGTCGTTGAGTTTAAGCCGCAGATTACAATTGATGACGGATGCGACTTGGTTTCTTTGGTGCATGAGAAGTATCCTGAGATGATAAAAGATATTTATTTTGGGTGCGAGGAGACAACGACCGGAGTAAACAGGTTAAAAGCGATGGAAAAGGATAATGCGCTAAAATATCCAATGATTGCCGTGAATAATTTAAGGACAAAGCATTTGTTTGATAATTTTTATGGCACGGGGGCAAGCACAATTGATGGG
>CAYJSO010000043.1:6563-7212 GCA_964372795.1 uncultured Methanosarcinales archaeon | reverse complement strand
TGAATTTAAGGATGTTAGAGTTATTGAGGGAAGGAAAGATTGATTGGATTGAAACTGATCATGCGCCGCATACTTTGGCAGAGAAGATGCAGTCTCCTTATTTGTCTGGGATTCCTGGGCTGCATTTTTATCCTAAGTTTGTTAATTGGTTAGCTAAAAAAATGGATCCTGAGTTATTAAGGAAAGTTACTTTTGAGAATGCGAAGAGGATATTTGGTTTAGATTTAGAACAAAGGGTTTGCGCTCCTGATTTGGAGATGGATGATTATTCTGAGATAGATGCTTTTTCTAGAGTCGAGAATGTTTTTGAAAGGGTTACACTTACTTGATTTGCTTTTTAAGTTATGTTTTGGTTTTTAAATTATTTTGCTGCATTTGGCGCAACGTAAAGCTCTAAGAATGTGATTACCATCGCCAAAATTACTGGGCCGAGAACTATACCAGGCAAGCCAAGCAGAGCTAAGCCGCCAAGCAAACCAACCAATACTATGAGAGGATGTACGCGTGAATGCCTGCCAATTATCTTTGGTTTAAGTATGTTGTCGATGGTTGATACAAAAAGCATTGAGTAGATGAATAGCCCAATTCCGCGCCAAAGCAGAGAGTTATCGTTGGCAATTATGCCATTTAATGCAAGTGAAACAGAAGC
>CAYJSO010000043.1:0-6553 GCA_964372795.1 uncultured Methanosarcinales archaeon | reverse complement strand
ATGTAAGGGACAGGAATTAGCGCGAGGAAAAACATTAAAACTCCCCAGGTTAATGGCGAGGAGATGCCGAAAATAGCGAAGCCAATTGTGCCCAGAATGCCTTGTATAAATGCAACAAACAAAGAGCCATAGACAACTGCAAACATTACTTCGTTAAATCTGTTTATAATATATTCTTTTTTGTGCTTTTTGGTTATTAAAAAACGCTTCATAGTTTCTGTTATTTTGTCTCCGTCTCTTAACAGATAGAAGACAGCAAAAAAAGTTATGAAAACTTCTAAAGCGCGGATTGGAACTGTTAAGACAAAGTTTGATGCGCTTTTGATTAAAGCTGAAGTTGCTGTTTCCAGTGCTTTCTGCAGGTACAACTTGACTTGGTTGTCATTCAGCCAGCCTTTAATTGTTTCGCATATCTGGGCTGAGCAGTCTTTTAATGCGTTTCCGCTTAAAATTAATTCTTTTCCTCCTATGTAAACTGAGTATGCTTCTTTTGAAAGAGTGTTTATTATCATTACGATTGGGATTGTGAGCAGCAATAGAACTATTATTGAAACAATTACTGCTGAAGCTGTGCGGTTTTTTATTTTTTTGTCTATCCATTTGAAGACAGGGTAAAAAGTGTAGGCTATTACCGCGCTTGTAAGCAGGGGAATAATGAAAGGCTTTACTATGAAAATTGCAAGAATTAAAGCTGCGATGAATAATGCCGGAATCACATAATCTTTATAGTCTGTCATTTTGTATTGCCTCTTTTGCTGTTTTGGTGATAAAGAATAAGCGTTTATAAATGTTGTTCTATTTGATAAGGTTTAATAACAAGATATTGTTATTAAGATTAAAATGAGCGTGATGGATGTAATTGTGGTGTTTTTTGTAAATATTGGAAAGCTGTTTGCTGCGCCTTTTACCAATCCTCAGATGCTTTGGATTATAATTCCTGTTTATTTGAACTGGCTTTTTACCGAGTTTTATCAGGAAAAGAAAGGAACTTCTTTTGGAAATGCAATAACAAATGGTTTTGTTGCGCTTTGGGTTGGGATTGATTGGACTAGGACAACAGTTGATTTGCTTTTGGATAAAACAATAAAATCCGGAGGAGGATTTGTTAAGATTGGTGTTGCTCTTCTGATGGGAATTTATGGGATTTTTATAGTGTGGTTTGGGATAAAAGGAAGCAAGGCGATAAAGGTTTTGGGAAGAATTAGAGAGGTGACTTATTTGACTATAATGCTGACGCCGATTTTTTATGGAGTTGTTGAAGCAAGCTTCGAGGTTATTTTGAGCATTATAATGTTTTTCCCAATATTTTATTTTATTGTTGAATTGCTTGACTGGGTAATTCCGGATCCTAAGGTTTATGAGGAAGAAAAGAAAAAAGAGTTTGAAATGCCTTTGCCTGCGATTGAGCCTTTGCCTTCAGCTACTCGTGTGCAGCAACCGCAGCAGCATAGTTATTATAATCCTGGGTTTGGGCAGCAAAGACAATATCCGTCGCAGTATCCGCGACAAAATCAATATGGGCAGCAGTATCCTTCGCAATATCCGCAGCAAAATCCATATTCTAAGCAAAACCAGTACGGACAGCAGTTTAGAAGATAGTATTAGGTGGTTTTTCGCTTTTATTGTCTATAAGCTTGATCATGTGGCAAAAAGCGGTGAAATATTATGAAATTTTCTTCGATTTCGTAAATTAGAACATAAGGGCCAATGTGGACTCTTCCTTTTCCTTTCAAGAAATTTCGCAGGCTTGTAATGCTCTGGGTTTTCTAATATCTCAAGTATTTTCTTTTCTACCCTTTCGTGCATATTCTTGTCTTTCTTAAGAAATTTAGTATCACTTTCAAAGTCTGATGTAAATCTTGCGGTGTACATGGAAGTGAAGCCTATTTTAAGAAATCTTTTACTTCTTTTGCAGATTTAAGTTCACGAAATTTTCCTTCTTCATAGTGCTGCTCAGATTCTTTCACTGCCTGGACCAGTCTAGGGGGAGATTTTGTCTTCCGGAGGATACACCAGTTCTTTAATCTCTTCGAGATCCAGCTTTATGTGTGTGATATCACTTGCTATTTGCTTTAATAATTGTGCTTCAGCCATATTATCAAGTATGTTTATATGTATTTAAATAGTTTACTGTAAAAAATGAACCCTTCGTGTCCATGAGCTGCCCGATTATAAGAATGCTGCAGGAGATTCATGCTTCCTGCAGCTCATGGACCCGCCCAGGTTTTCGTTTTTCTTTTTAATTAATTCGAACTGGGGACCTTCTCGATTCTGCGCAATTGTTTTTGCACGTCAACGAGATGTCATGACCACTAGACCACGGGTCCACAGCTGTATTTTAAGAGTATTTGTTTAAAAAGGTTATGGAAATAGTAGGAGTTTAGCATAAGATTTTTATACCTTATTAAAGTTATTCTGTTTATGGTGTTAAAAGAGGTAGCTATTGAGAGGACAGAGCGGGAATTCTTTAATGCGCTGATGGAGTTCAATTATTTGAAGAGCGAAAGCAAGAAGAGCGAGGTTTTGGCGAAAGCTGTTAGGTTAGCGCAGAGCATTCCGCGCTATTCAAGTTGGCCGAATGATGCCAAGCAGTTCTGGAACGCTGAAGCTTTGTGCTGGAGAGGGAGAGTAGATAAGGAAGTCAGGGCAGCGATTGCCAAGGAATTGGCGCATTTGGAGAATGGATATAATCTGGATTTAGGGGCTGGCTCCAATAGTTATGTAAAGAATTCAGTTGCAGTTGATTTTTCTGAGGAGATGCTGCTGCTTAGTAATGCTGCTGAGAAAGTTGCTACTGATCTGGAAAAAGAGCTGCCGTTTGATGATGCTGCGTTTGATTCTGTTACAGCGGTGTTTCTCGTTAATTATATTAAAAATTTTGATAATCTGATAGCAGAGGCAAAAAGAGTGCTGAAAGTTAATGGCAAGTTTGTTATTGTGCAGTCAGCTATGCCGGTGATGGAGCTGCACAGGATGCATTACAGGAATTTTTACGGCGAGAATGAGATGAAGGTGCTGTTGAAGAGCAAAGGGTTTGGTGTCAAGTCTTATTTGAGGAATGTTAATGGAACTAAGCTGCTGTTTTTGGTCGGGGAGAGGGGCATATAAAATTATTAAACGTGCTTCATGAATTCTTCTCGTGTTATCTTTAAGTCATGTTTTATTATTTTGTTGAGCAAGCCGCGATCTATATCTTCGCCACCATGGCTTGGGATAACTGTTGTTCTTCCGTCTGGATGCTCAAAGAACATGTGGCTGCCTTCTTGGCGTTTGAGTTGAAATCCTAGTTTGCCTAGAGTCCGTGATAGTTCGCGTGCGTTTAGAAGCGGCAGTTTTGCCATTAAGACCCCTTTGACCTATTCTATTTCTATCTGTTGTAGGCTTAGGAATTTTGACGTTGTCTCGTCTGGTTTTTTCACTTTTAGATAAAGTTTAATAGCTTCTTTTGTTCTTTTGATAAGCTCGTCGTATGTTTTAGCTTGGGTGTGGCAGCCTGGCAGCTCGACTACTTCAGAAATTAAGTAGCCGTCTTCGCCTTCCTCCACAATTACGTTGAATTTTGCCATAATGCAGTTAAGCGAGTTCTTGTTTAAATATCTTACGCATTTTTGCGCCTTTCAAGGTGCGAAAGATATTTAAAGCGTAGTCAAAAAGTTAATTCTGCGGGCTCTTAGCTCAGCCTGGCGTGTGTTTGCATTAGCGAACTGCGGGCAATTAGAGCGGCTGGCTCTTATATTTTTGGAGATACCAGCAGGTCGTGGGTTCGAATCCCACAGGGCCCGCCTTATTTTTGTTGTTTTTTCGAAATGTTTTTAAATCACTGTTTTTGTGATTACTGTGCTATGATTGACAGAAAGAAACTTGTGCTTGAGGGGATTACGAAGGAGGCTTATACGGGAATGCGAGCTGTTTGGAGAGACGGCACACAAAATGGTGCAGCTCGACCTAGAGCAAGGGTTATTATTGAGGAATATGAAGGTTTTCTTAACTTTGCCCGTATTGTAGAGCCTTTGAAGTTTACTGGATTTGGTGATCTCTTAAGAGAATTTATTCAGACGCCTCTGGCTTTTTGTGTTTCTGTGCGTGTTCAAGGGGGGTGGCAGAAGACCTATCTTAGTGAAATAGAAGGGCGCTTAGGCAATCTTGTTAGTTATGCGATTGATGGAGGGTTTGTGTACCTCCATTTTTCTCCGCTTCCAAGGGATACAGATAATGAAATTGGATTTGATGTTTATAATGGGGGTGTTGTAAGCTCTGTTATAAAGATGCCAGCTGCGACAAGAAGGGCTTACACTTGGAAAGGCAGTGATAACGGTATGATAGATGTGGGTAGTATTCAAGGGCTTTGGGTTCCTAGAGAAGATTATAGTGCAGTTAGAATAGCTTGAGTTTTCCAGTTAATTTGTCAATTCTATTATCTTCATCCGGGCCGATTGCTAATGCCGTTAATGTGCCGGCAGGAATTGCTGTAAGTCCGGCGTCTGTGATTAGTGCGGCTGTCAGTTTAGCCTGCTGGGCTTTCTTCTGGAAGTCTTTCAGCTCTTTTTCATCTTTTACTTTAAGAACTACTTTTTTTGATCCGTTATCTCGCCATTCATTCAGCATTTCTTTTTTTGATTTTAGCGCTGCTTCTAAAGAAGCGTGGGCTACTTGCACTGCCAATTTTCCTTTTGGTAGGTGTAAGTCCTGTCTTATGAGGATGGCTTGTTTCATTTTTGTTTGGTATTTTTCTGTTGTTAGTTTATGTTTTTGTTTGGGTTTATTATACTTTTGGTTTATTAAATGTTATCGGCTGCGGAGCGTATAGGGTTAGAATAACTTTCTCATTATGCGACGCTATTTTATTTTAAGTTAGTTTTTTGTTAGTTTGATTTTTAGTGTATTGTGTTTAACTTTTATTAGGCGTCGGATAATCTTATAATTGTAAACAATTCTACGACCTCCGCAGTCGATGCAAAATACTGGCTAACTCTGAATTCAAATAGAAACGTTTATAAAATAACTTAAATTTATTCTCTTTAATGATTAAAGTATGGGAACTGCACGCGTTCCAAAAAGAGATAAGGGAAGTAAGCATAGAGAAGTGGCAGGTAGGCAAAACGCTCAGCTGGGTTGACTGCTATCAGCCAAGTGAAAGGGAATTTCAGCTTCTGTCGCAGAAAACGGGCATTCCGGCAGAAGAATTAAAAGACAGCATTCATCCGGCGAAAAGGCCGCATGTCATCCCATATGACGGGTATTCTTTGATTATTTTCAGAGCGCCGCATGAAGTGCATGGGCAGCTAAGTGGTGTGCATTTGGCAGAGGTTTCCACTACGCCTGTCGGCGTTTTTATGTTTAAGAATGATGTTATAACCATACATAACAAAAAGATAAATGCGCTTGAAGAGTTTAGAAAGCTGCCAAAACAGCAGCTGATGATGATTTTTACAAGAGGAGCGCCTTATTTTGTTTACCGCTTTATGGATGCTGCAATTGGGGATTTTTTTGAGGTGATGGACCAGCTTGAAGATAATATTGGTGCGATTGAAGATGAAGTTTTAGAAAGCCCAAGAGCGGCTGTGACAAAGAAAATATTTATGCAGAAGAGAACTTTAATCTATTCGCATAAGGCGCTTGTTGCTAATAGGGATGTACTGTCTGCGCTTGAGAAGCAGTATATTTCTGATTTTAAACGCGAGGATATGAAGGTTTTTAGAGATTTGTATAATGATACTGCTCAATTGCTTGATTTGGTAGCCACTTACCGCGAAATTCTTACAAGCATTCTGGATATGTATCTGAGCTCGGTGAGCAATAATTTGAACAGGACTGTAAAGACTTTAACTGCGCTGTCTGCTTTCGTCATGATTCCTACTTTGATTGCCAGCATATATGGAATGAATTTTCATGATGTAAGTCCGTGGAATATGCCGGAGCTGTATTGGAAGTATGGATACTTTTTTGCATTGGGGTTAATGGTTTTGTCCTTGGTAATAGTTTATATCTGGTTTAAGAGAAAGGATTGGTTGTGAGGTTATTGTTAGAAAATGGCGCTGAACACATTAAAGATTCTGGAGAAGTTTGGAGTGAAGCACAAGGAGATACAAGCAAGGCCGGATGATGAGCTAAAGGCGATTGAAATGTATGTGAGGGATGTGCATTATGATGTTGAGAAACTGAATAAAATGCTGAAGCAGCTGCAGAGGCTGAGGGCTGAGGGAAGGATGATAACAGACGAGCATGCCCGCAATGAAAATTTAAGGAAGCAGCTTGAGATCTATGATCGGTTGTTGGTTGATTACGAGTATTACGAGCATGATGCTGATATAAACGGAATTAGAGTGAAGAACGTTGCGAAGTATTATTACGAGCAGGCGCAGAAGCATAAGCTGCATGATTGGGTGGAGAAGATTAAGAAGGAAGCAAGGTGGTTTTTTGACTGGTAATTAAGTCGGTTTTGTTGGTTATTTTTTATTTTATCTAACTTTTAACTTAACTTTAATTCCGTGTCGCTTAATCTTATTGTCATTACTGACTTTATGTGCTCCGCAGCTGATTGCTTTAAGTAACA
>CAYJSO010000042.1:0-7307 GCA_964372795.1 uncultured Methanosarcinales archaeon | reverse complement strand
GTTAATTCCTATACGCAAAACGCTATGCGCTAGAAACCGAAAGGTTTTTACGCATTTATGATATTCTGAAGCTATGGCGCCCTTCATCCTCCAGGCTTTGTACTACTTCCTCCCAGCTTACTTTGCCAACATGGCTCCAGTTATTTTCAGCAAACTTAACCCCTTAAAACATCCAGTCGACTTCAACAAAACATTAAACAAAAAGCCAGTCTTCGGCAAAAACAAGACGTGGGGAGGACTTATATATGCAATCATTATCGGAACTTTAATATTTTATTTCCAAATAAAATTATATAATTATGAATTTTTTAGAAACATATCATTAATTAATTACAGCCAACAACCCCTATTTTTAGGTTTTCTTTTAGCATCCGGCGCAATTCTAGGCGACTTAGCAAAAAGCTTCATTAAACGCAGACTAAACAAAGCTCCAGGCCAACAATGGTTTCCATTTGATCAGCTTGATTACGTTATCGGCGCATTCTTTTTCTCTTTTTTCATTCACATCCCAGATATAAAAATAATTTTAACTATAATTATATTGGCTCCTTTCTTGCATTACTTAGTAAATTACATAGGATATAAACTAAAACTAAAATCAGTCAAATGGTGACTACTTCAAAAAATAAAGAACCTGCATCCATAAGCCAACAAAAACTATCATTCCAACCAGCAAAACTCCAAAATAATACAATCCAAAGAAATACAGAATAAAAATCAATGTTCTTGTGAACAAGGCAGGCGCTTTTAATCTGGAATACAAATACAATAAAAGCTGTACTGCATACAAAGCAGCAACTAAAACAAAAACTAAATGCTCAGAAGCTATTAAATTAACATCCAAAACAAAAAAACTCTTTACAAATATAATTACAACAAGCAAATTATCCGAAATGGTATCCATATAAGCGCCATGCTTCGTTGGCTTCTCAGTTCTGGCTAAAACCCCGTCAAATGCATCCAAAAAAATATGCAAAATGCCAAACAAAACAAAATAAAAATTATTTCTGAACAAAAACCAAACAGCAATCAAACCGCAAATGAAAGACAAAATCGTTAAATGATCTCCCGTTATTCCAATTTTGTTTAAAGGTTCAACAAGCTTGCCCAAATACTTTGATCTTAGCTCCCTGGAATAGCCAATTGTTCTCGCGTAAATCCTTTCATGCAAACTCTGACTACTCTGCACCATAACATAAAGAAGTTGCGCTAACTTTATAAACCACTCGTTTTTAAAACTTCAAATGCGCAGGTGGTCTAACGGCATGACAGCGGCCTTCCATTGAAAAGAAGTCAGCCGCTTATCCGGGTTCGAAACTAAACAACAAAAAGCGTAATTCCCGGCCTGCGCATTTTTTACAATGAACGCAAAACAGCTCTTCCAGAAGCTTCTGAAAGAAAACAAGCTATGCACACTAGCAACAGCAAGCAAAGACGCAAAACCAGAAGCAGCAACAATTTACTTTGCATCAGACAGCAAAAACAACATCTACTTTGAAACATTCACGACATACAAAAAATACGCGAACTTGAAAGCAAATCCGCAGGCAAGCATCGTAATAACAAAAATACCCTATACTGCACAAATAGAAGCAACTGTCATTGAACTAACCGGCAAAAATGAACAAGATGCTAAAAACCTATTGATAAAAAAATTAAACAAAACTCCACCCCATTATCATGACAAAAGAATTCGCTTTTTCAAACTAACTCCAAATAGAATTAAAATACTAACAGAGCCGAAATACCCGTTTAAGTTCGAATTAATTAAATAAGATGAAAGAAGAACAATATGTAAGAATATGCCCAAAATGTGGTTCAACAAATGTTCATATAGATTTCTCAAATCTTCTTGTCTGGGCTTTCGGCACAACAACAAAATATAAGTGTGGCGACTGCAGCTATCTCGGTTCATTATTTCCAGAAGTGCTAAAAATTGAAATGCAATATTATAAAAAAGAATTAAAAGAAAAAATAAAATCGGGAGAAGCTGGCTTCAAAGAATACGAAACAATAGACACTTCAACAGGGTTTCCTATTGGAGTATGGGAAGTCTCATCTGCAGCAATAGGTACCTTATTAATTATAACTGCCCTCTTACTTGGTGAAGATTTCACACCCCTACTTACAATAATTGGAATAATCTGGACGATTTTTTTACTTTATATTTTATTCAGAATACTAAAATACAGAAAATTAAAGAAAAAACAAAGCAACAAATAACCTTAAACTCGCAACCTATTTAAACCCTCCTTCTTTTATTTCTTATATGGCTAACAATAAAAACATCTTGGTAATAGCCGCACACTCAGACGACCACATCTTAGGAGCAGGCGGCACAATAGCAAAATACTCAAATGAAGGAAAAAAAGTCCATGTAATTATCCTTTCTTATGGTGAAAAATCGCATCCTTGGCTCAAAGTAAAAGTCACAAAAGAAATGCGCACAAAAGAAACAAAATACGCAGACAAAGTCGTTAAATGCAAATCCGCATTTTTTGACTTAAAAGAAGGCAGCTTCATGCAAGGCTATCCAAAAATAAAAAAACAACTAACGAAAATAATAAAAAAAATAAAACCTTCCAAAATATTCACCCACACAAACGAAGACCCCCATCCTGATCACAGCTCAACTTACAAAATAACAACTGAAATAATAAAAGAAGCAAAACTAAAGCCAGAAATCTACCTTTTCTCAATTTGGAACCCCTTCTCATTGAGAAAGAGTCACCTGCCAAAAATGTACGTCAACATAACAGACACTTATTCAAAAAAGATAGATGCAATAAAACACTTCCAGAGCCAGAAAGCAGCTTTAATTTTGGTTTTATGGGGCGTCTTTACAAGAGACTTAAAAAATGGCTTGCACATTGGAACAAAATTCGCGGAGGGCTTTTACAAACTGCAATGAAAAAGAAGATCCTTATTGTAGCTGACACATATTTCCCCAAAATAGATGGAATAATGCGCTTCCTGCAGGAAATAGTTCCAAGAATAAATGATGATTTTGATATTACTTTATTAGTTCCAAACTTTGGAAAATCATGGAATGAACACAATGAAATAAAATTAAAGGTATCAAACCTAATCAAGCTTTCCGGCTATCAGTCTATGTCTTTATCCCCTGCAAACGTAATTAAAATAAAAAAAGCAGTTAAAGAAGCAGACGTTGTTTTCGTCCAAGGCCCTGCTTTAATAAGCGCTTTCTCAATTTATCTTGCAAAAAAATACCACAAGACAGTAATTTACTACATTCACCTGATTCTCTGGGAATTATATGAAAAAAACTTGCCAAAGATGCTGCGCATAATAGCCTCTCCAATGCTCAAGCGATTCACAACATCATGGTACAATAAATGCAATTTGCTGATTGTCCCTTACAAGAGCTTGATTCAGGAACTAAATGATTTAGGCGTAACAACAAAAAAAGAAGTGGTTCGATTGGGGGTTGACACTCATGTTTTCCACCCGCCAAAAGACAAATCAGAAGCTAAACAAATGCTTGGAATTGACCCAAGCTATACTGTAATTGGTTATGTCGGCAGAATTTCAAAGGAAAAAAACATTTCCGTCTTGCTGGAAGCAGCTAAACGCCTGCAGCCGCAGTTCAAAATAATGCTTTTAGTGGTAGGCAGCGGAACAAAAGGAGAAATGAGAAAATTCCTAAAGTCAAAAAACACAATGCTCCCCGGCTTCCAAAACAACATTGCTCCCTATTACCAGGCAATGGACATTTTCGTCATGCCAAGCTTCACAGAAACAACCTCACTGGCAACATTAGAAGCAATGTCTTGCGGCGTTCCCGTCATAACTACAAAAGTAGGCTTCTTAAAAGAATATGTTATCAGAGGCTACAACGGCTTGCTTTTCCCAAGAAACAACGCTTACGCCCTTACTTTGCTTCTAAAAAAACTCCTCATGAAAAAGAAGCTCAGGCAAAAAATGGGTGCAAACGCAAGAAAAATAGCAACCGCATTCTCCTGGGACAAAACCGCGCATAGAATAAAAGAGATTTTGCAGAGGTATTAATTCAGATAAAAATTAAGAAGTTTTATTTTTTATTTCACCAATCATTTGTCTAAAAGCTTCTTCTCCCGAATTCAAATAAACTTGGTAACAGACGGTCGCACAAGAATTTCTCAATGATTCATTCGAATACTTTTCAGAACAAGCTAAGTCGCATGCCCTGTAATGCTCTAGCTGTTCTTCTCCCCTAGCCTCTGAAGTATAAGATGCAAAAGCAATTAAAATAACTGCAGTCGCTATGGAAATTCCCCCAAAAATTATCCCCAGTAGAGCAAAAATTCTCTTTCCGCCTTGTTTTCTTATTTTAATCATTGCAATAATGCCAGTTATAAGTGATAAAACTCCAAGAAAAAGGACAGGATAAATCTGAAACTTTACTTTACCTGTTACAAAAATCCCAGCTAAATTAGGTACTATAGCGATACTCAATGCTAATATACCAAAAACTAAAGACACTATAGAAAGCCAACCCCTATTCTTGATTCTATTATTATCCATGGTTAATACGATTAGTCTTCTATTTAAAAACTTTACACCTTCAAACTCACCACCTTACTAACCCCAAACTCATCCATGCTAACCCCATACAGCAAATCCGCTTCCGATATAATCGCATCGTTATGGCTTACAATCAGATACTGCGCTTTCTGGCAATACTGCCTTATCAACTGCGCAAGCTTCTCGCTGTTGTGCTTGTCCAAAGCAGCATCAACTTCATCCAAAACATAAAAGCTGTGCGGCTGATGCTCCTGTATTGAAAATATAAAAGCAAGCGCAGTCATCGTCTTCTCCCCCCCACTCAAGCTTTTTATGTCCAGATACCTCTGTCCAATAATCCTGACCTTTATATTCAGCCCGGCTTCAAACGGTTTAGCAGTGTTCTCCAATTCCAGATAAGCATTTCCTTTCTTGCTCAGCAAACTAAATTTGGCTTGGAAATTCTTATCCAACCCGCTAAACGTCTGCATGAACTGCTCTTTCTTCTTGCCTTCAATCTCGTCCATCATCACAACAACATCTCCTTTCTCTTTCAGCAAAGTATCTTTTTTCTCTAACAATTTTTTAAACTCAGATTCGACCTGCTCGTAAATCTCAAGTGCTTTCATGTTAACAGCGCTCATAGCCATTAACATCTTCTCAAACTTAGAAATCTCATCCTTCAACTCTTCCTCCGATTTGCCTCTTAAAATCTTGGCATCCTTAAACTGCTCAAATTGTGTTTGCAGCCCAGCCATCTCGCTTTTAACAGCCGCCAGCTTCAAATCAAAATTATTCTTCTCAATCTCAACTTTCCTGCTTTGCTCCCTTAAATTTTCAACTTTCTCATCAATAACATTAATCTCAGTATTCAGCTTATCTCTTCTCCCAAACATATCTGAATAAGTGCTCATAACCTCTCTCTGCACTTTCTCTTTCTGCTTCAGCACATCATCATTTTTCTTAATCAGCTCTTGCAGCTCCTTCAACTCCCCATTAAACTTCACTTCATCCCTTTCCTGCCCTTTTATTATCTGCATTATCCTGTCTTTCTCAGGCATCATCATAGTATTTACCTGAACATCAGCATTACCCATGTCATTTTTAATCTGCTGAACGCCCTCTAACAAACTCTTCCTTGCCTCTTCAAACGCGCTAAGCTCAGCCAACAATCTTGGATTCCTCAGCTGAGAAGCCTGCGCTTTCATCTGCTCCTTCTTGCCTTTAACATCAACAATCTCTTTGTTTACTGCACTTATCTTCTCATCAAGCTCCTCGAGCTGCTTTTCAATTACTCCCATCTTATCCTTCAAATTCCCCTTCTGCATCTTGCTTGCATCCAAATCTTCGTCAGCAAGGTGCAACAGCTTCTCCAGCCTTGCAACTTCCCCTTCCAAATTTACTCTTTCCTGCCTCAAAGAAATAATTTTCTTTTCCGCACTATCTTTTTCTCTATTCAGCTTCTCAACCAAATTATTAAGCTGCACTAACTTCTTTTCAGCCTCATTCAGCTCCTTTTCAGACTCACTTTCAACAAACGCCCCTGTTTTCTTCTGATGATATCCCCCTCGCATAACTCCGCTGTAATCAGCCAAATCCCCTTCTAAAGTAACCATTCTTGCATTCCCAATTCCTATTCGCCTGGCAACATCTAAATTATCAACAACAAGCGCATCAGAAAAAACATATTCAAATGCCTTCGCAAATTTCCTGTCAAACTTAACAATATCAATAGCAAACCCATGTACGCCCTTTTCCCTAGAAATCGCTTTTACTTCAGCCCTTACCTCTCCCCCTTTTATCTTATTCAGAGGAATAAAAGTAGCAACTCCAAACTTGTTCGCGCGCAAATATTCAATGCACTCCGCTGCAATCTTATCATCTTCAACAACAACGCTCATCAGCTTTTGCCCGGCAGCAATTTCCAGAGCAAGAGAATACTGCTTATCAACTTTCCCAAGCTCAGCAATCGTTCCATAAATCCCATTTTTCTTCTTCTTCAACTCTAAAATTCTCTTGACAGCAATATCTCCAAGCACCCTCTCCTGCGCGCTTATCCTCCTGCCCTCAAGCTTAGCTTTCTCACCATGTAAAATATGCAGCTGCTTCCTGCTCTCAGCAAGCTGCGCGCTTGACTTCGCATCATTATCAAGCAGGGCATTCAGTTCATCTGTTATTCTCTTATATCTCTCCTTCTTATCCTTTAACTCCTCAACCTGTTTCTTATTCGCTTTCTCAATAGCAGCAACTTTCTTAACCTGCTCATCAATTGTCTTCAGCTGAAAATCAATTTTATCCTTCTCTCTCAGCAGCTCCTGCTGCTCCTGCCTTATCTTCTGTATCTCCTCCTGCTTTTTCTCAATTGTTTTGTCAATCGCCTCAAGCTCCTTATCCAAATCCCTCAAATCATAAAGCTTGTTTTTCTTCTTAAACGCTTCAACCTTGCTTTCAACCTGACTCAACTCTTCTTCCTTTTCCGCCTTCTTCTTCTCCAGCTCTTTTTTCTGCTCTTGCTTCTCCAAAATATTTGCCTCAATCTCTTTTATATCCTTGTCAAGCGCGCTCTTCCTCTGCTTCATCTTCGTTAAAGCATCTTTTATTGCATCGACTCTGCCTTTCCTCTTCACCAAATCAATTCTCATATTCTCAATTTCTTTATTCAGCTTCACCTGCTCAACTTTGCTGCTTTTTTCAATCTCTGAATTAATCCTTTCAATTTCTTCCTTCCTTTCCTGAATCTTTTGCTTAAACTCACTTATCTGCTGCTCTGCTTTAGTTAACCTCTCAGCCAGATGGTTAATCTC
>CAYJSO010000041.1:0-7417 GCA_964372795.1 uncultured Methanosarcinales archaeon | reverse complement strand
AACTCCAAGCAGAAAGCACCGCATACGTCGTATGCAAATCGCTTGGGCTCGAACCAAAAAGTCCAAATTACCTAGCACTCTACAAAGCAGACAAGGACAAGATTATAGCGAATATGGAAATAATTTCTGGAACGGGAAAATCAATTCTGGAATTTGTAAATGACAAAAGCTGAATATCAGAAAAAATTCCTTACCCGCTTATTTATCATGAATTTGGCAGTGTTTGCTTGAAGTCTTCGTATGAACCCACCCACTTATAGTCAAGTTCGCCGATTGCGTTAAAGTGTTTGAGAGCGCAGTCTATTTTGTCCTGTTCGTCTTGAGGGACAGACTTTCGCATTCCTTGAATATCAGAATAGCCAAATTTTGTTTCCCTGACAAGATATAGTTTGTTTTCAGTTTTGCCTGCAACTCTTTTTCTTTGATAAATTATTGCCCAGTCAGGTCGGTAATTTCCAGTAGGTGTCCCGACATAGTAATCTTGGGGGAGCTTGCAGAAGACGTTTACTTGCTGGTCTTTTGTCATGTCGTCTGCAAATTTCCTTTCAGAAGGGTTATCACAAATCACGTTGTCATAAACGGAGCGCTCTGATTCCAGAACATTCGTTTTGTAAGTTGAAACTTCCTCATCAAATATTTCGTCAGGGTAAAGCTTGTCGGTCTTATGATATTTTGAAGTTTTTATCTCCATGCGAATCTTGTTTTCCTTGACTATTGCCGCGATTTTTGAGGAGAATTCTTCAGGGTTATTGAAGGCATCATTGAGTTTTCCCGATTCGATGAGTATCCTTGCAATCGTTTTTCTTGTCAGGCCTGTTTCGTTGGCTATTCGTGAAACCATGTCTGGGATTGAGTATTGAATTTCAATCGGCTTTATCGGCTCACTTTCCTTTTCAATAGTTTGAATACCTTCTTTTGTGAATTCAATTTTGGCGCGTCTTACATCAAGAATTGGTTTTTTGACTATGAGATTATCCTTGATTGATTGGCAACACGCCTTAATCAGTGCTTCTGAGTCAATATCACAGACGAATTCTGTTTTGATGCGCAGTTTTTTCCAAATTTCTTGGAATTCGCCCTCGAAAATCCTTTTCTTGAGCGTGGCACTTATTTTTTCGCGGCGATTTTCAAGCGGCGGAGCTTTCAGTATGCCGTCAGCATGATAATCTTCTTGAAGGGTTTTTGCAAAATCTTCATAGCTCTCATTTGCAATCACTGTGAGAATGTTTTCAGGAGATTCAAACCGAGTGCCGTCCTGTGCTACAGGGATACGCAAGCCGCGCCCAATTGTCTGCCGCTTTGTGATTTCTGATTGTGTTACTCTCAAAGTGCAAATGTTGAAGACATTCGGGTTGTCCCATCCCTCGCCAAGCGCTGAATGAGTGAAAATAAAGCTTGTTGGTGAATCGAAAGAAAGGAGCTTTTCCTTGTCGCGCAAAATTTCGTCTATCTTTTCCTTGTCCTGTGAAATACTCTTGAATGTTTTCCTTGAAGAGAAATACGCTCCGCGAACCTGTTCTGGTTCCTTATTTTTCCACTGCGGCCATTCTTTCTTCAACTGATTAAAGACCTTATCAAACACTTTTCTCACGAAGAGGTATTTTTGCGGGTCTATCCTTGCGAGTTCCTCTGTGCCGCCTTCCTTTGAAGCATCAAGCTCTTGATAATCTGTCACTTCATCAACGAAAAACAAAGACAAGATTTTAACGCCCTTAGCCCGAAGCATTTCCTGTTTCTCAAAATGCGTCTTAAGCGTATTTTCTATTTGTTCCCTTGCTATTTGCAGATAAGTGTCCCCTTGTGATTCATTCAGCTTTATTTTAGTGCCACCGTTCAATTCCAAATAAGTGTTCTTTTCTGCGCCGCTTATGTTTGCCACCATCGTATCTCCATAAGCTGGATTTTTTGTCTTTTCATGCAAATAATCACCCTTCTGCACCAAGATAGACTTTTCAGCAACTCCTTTGCCAGTCCTAACCTTGACCATCACTTTCGCCTTTATTTTCGGCTTCAAAACAACGCCTAGCAAACGAATCAAAGGCAGGCTTGATTCATTTTCAACTGTAGCCCCTATAACATCAATTTTTTTGACAAGTCCGAGAGTATGCGCTTCAATGGGTCCTAAAGAATATGCAAGATGGCTCTTATCTAAGTCCGTGTGAGTTGCCGAATATCTGAGCATAAATAAAGGGTTCAAATTATTTATCGCACTTGCTGAGAGTTCAGAACTCATTTTGTGTGGCTCGTCAAGAATCAAGACTGGACGAGTTTGAGCAAGCATGTCCATGCCGCTATCAGCAATCAGGACATCGTCCCTTCCTTTTTCATAGAGCGTATTGATGTCTGCCTTATTGAAAGATTGAATCGTGATAATCATTATCTCAAGCTGGTTGTTTCGGCAAAACGCGCTCAAATCGGTTAACCGTTCGGATGAAAACATTCTGAAATTGTAGGGTATTCTATCAAAGAGCTTTTGGAAATGAGGTTTGGTAAGCTTAAGGTTAGCCAAGACTCCCTCTCTAATTGCCACCGAAGGTACAACTATTACAAATTTCTTCAAACCATATCTGCGATTGAGCTCCAAAATAGTCCTGATATAAACGTAAGTCTTTCCTGTCCCGGTTTCCATTTCAATGCTGATGTTTGGCCTGTCGTAAAGAGCTTCGCCAATCACGCTTGAAACTTTTGTGTGCTTGATTTCATTGCCTTGCTGAATCCTGTTGAGATTTTCATTCAGCTTCTCCAACGAAACGATTTCAGGATTAGAATTTATGCCGAAAACCGGGATTTCCTTTGGTTTTGCCAAAGCCCCATCAAATATTTCTGCTATTGAGCCGACTGCTTTAAGCTGATAGTCCAGATTTGAAATAAATTTAATATTCACGCCCATGAAATCAACCTAAATTGTTTCTACCCTCATTTTACGAACCAAATTCACCTTTTGTGAATCAGTTAATGCCTCATCTAGCACAACAAGCTTGTCATCTTTCTCCAGCCCAAGCTTCTTAACTGATTCATCATCCAACTTCCCATCAAAGCAAGCAAATAGCCTATTCGCTCCATCACTCACCTGATAAAATTCATTTTTCCCCTCTTTTACTTTAGAAATCTTTGAGTCAAGAGCGAACCCTTCTCTTAACATGACCTCGTAAAGCAATGTTTCAGCTTCGGCTTTAGAAGCGGTTTTAGTGCTTTCCTCAACAAGCTTTGTCAGAGTTTTTTGGTCAGTCACTTCTTCCTCATCCCAAACAAAACAATTTGATTTTGAAAGTTTGAAAACCTTAAAACCTAAATCCCGTTTGCCGTTATTCTGAAGCTTTTGCTGTTTGCTTTCTTCCTTCAAATTTTTGATTACGCGGCGAATACGCTCCTTACCAATATCAGCAATTGTCTTGTAACCTGCCTTGCGCCCTTCAGAGTTATCCATAGTGGGTTCCGGTAATTGAACAAGAATAAATTTGCGATGGCCGTCATCTTCAATATTTTGCTCAAAGACTGCTTGTGCAATTGTCCCTGAACCCGCAAAAAAATCAAGAATTATTTCGTTTTCAGTTCCTACCGAGCTAACTAAATATTTTAATAGGGTTGAAGGCTTGGGGTTAGAGAAAATCGGAACTTCTGTCTTGTCCTGATTAAAAATTTCCATTATTTCTCTAGTGCCATCAGCAGAAAGTCCAACACCCGATAGTATTGAGCGAGAAATTTTTGTTCTCTCATCATCTCCATTGTATAAATATTGCTTAGACTTCAGGGCATAACGATAACCTCTTTTATCTTCTTTAGATTTAACTCGTGCCCAAACAACCGAGCCATCTTTAAGTCCGCTTAACGTTCTATCTTTTGAAAATCTCCATTGTAAGCGCCCACCTTTTGGCTTTACAATAATGCCGTCGGGGTCTTTCATCTCATAGTACATTGTGCTTATAGGTTTAGGCATCATCATTTCCAAATTATTCAATTTATACGGCCCTCTTGTGTCATTATCCGGATTAGTGTATCCCGCAATTTCATCTTCACTGAGACGCTCATCAAATCTAACAATTTGGTTAATGTCTTTTGCGTAGACAATTATATACTCGTGGTCAAGGACAAAGGCTTCTTTCTTTTTTATTTCTGCACCGGGCTTGTTGCCACTTTGTTTTCCTCCTCCGCCTGCCTTGTTTTTCCAGATATATGTTCCAATAAAATTTTCTTCACCGAAAATTTCATTCAATACTAATCGCAGGTTGTGAATTTCGTTGTCATCAATGCTTACAAGTATTACCCCATCTTGGCGCAATAAATTGCGTGCAAGCGCCAGTCTTGGATACATCATCGTAAGCCAGTTGGAATGATAGCGACCGCTGGCTTCAGTGTTTGTAGCTATTCTTTCCCCATTCCCATTTATTTGCCCAGTATATTTCAGATACTTCTTGAGAGTGTCAGAAAAATCGTCCTTATAGACAAAATCCTTTCCTGTGTTATAAGGCGGGTCAATGTAAATCATTTTGATTTTCTCTTGATAAGCCTTTTGAAAGATTTTCAGAACTTCAAGATTTTCGCCTTCAATGAAAATATTATTTGTATTATCAAAGTCTACTGATTCTTTTTTGGAAGGGACTAAAGTTGCCTTAGAGCGTTTATCCCGCAAGTGAATGCTCTGACTCTTAGTTGCCCACGAAAACGAGTAACGCTCTCCGGGGGCTTCGACTGCGTCCCCAAGAGCCTCCTTCAGTTTATTAAAATCAAGCTTGCCTTCAAAAAAAACTTCGGGGACTATTTTTTTGAGTTCTTCCTTTCTTTTTGCAATTAAATCAAGGGATTCTTTTGAAACTTTGTCAGTCATTCTTTCCGCACCTTAGTGAAATTATAAATCGTCCAATGTGAATTTATACTTGCATTCCTTGCATTTTCCGTCTATTTTTTCCCCTCTGCCGCGCATTTCAACGGATTTACCTGCGCGTGAACCCGGGACTTCAACCCTGAATTTATTAGCCGGGAAATAGAGTATCTCATTTTTCGCTCCGCATTCCGGGCACAGCGCCTCTACCTTCTCTGGTTGTTGGCCAAAAGACATTATATCCCCATATCCTAATACTCTATGCTCTTTTTGTATCTTTTGGAAGCGATTTAAGGCCATTTGAGTATTTCGCTCAAAATGCCCTGTTTAAACCTCTCTTGCCCAAGCCCTTTTTGCGCCTCGATTTTTTGCAGTTCTTGATTATGCCCTGTAATCTTTCGAGAAGTCCTTTCCCTTTCAACCTCGATTTTTGCCTTCGCTTCCTTATCCACTATTCTCTCCAACGAATCAAAGCCGTATTTCCCTATAAGGAACGCAGCGCAGAAAAGCAAAATTCCAACTGCAAAGAAAAGAATTTTGAGGTAAGCCTCGCTTACCTGCAAAAGAAGCCACAGGCAACCAAGCCCAGTGAAAGAAAGCCCCGCAGAAGGGGTGAGATAAAAAACATTGTTTATCAGTGAAGCCATCAGATCCTCCTGTATAAATCATGAATAAAGTGCATATAACGCTTTTATGATTACAAACATATTTAGCAGAAAATGGATGAGAAAAAATAAAATCAACGTTGATATAAAAAACTCTGGTCCAAATGAGCCAATAAACGGTATTGAAAAACTAAATTTTAACAGGCTTGAAAAAATGATGAACAGAATGAGGGCTATGCCTATAATAATTGTGTAAAAAACATTTGCCTGAGTTCTTTTTTCGAGAAAATCGCCAATTGCGCCTTTATTATTTTTTGAGGAAATCAGAATTATAACTGCGGTTATAAGAAAACCTACTGTAAGCGAAACAAATGAAATGATATCATTTAGGATGTCTGCTGAAAAGGAGTAGTTGGCAATGCAAATCAAAAACAATGATGTTATGACTGGAAATATAAAAAGCCAAAACACTATATGCTCTGTGCTGGAATCTTTTTTCAATAGCTTATAATGGTCAGAAAAAATCCTGCCGACATTCCAAATCATGTAGTTCACAGTTCAAGCTTTTTGTATTTTTCTGCTATGGTTTCAGCATACTGCTTTGCCTCGCCCAAAATATACCCCTGATTGATAGCGCCATCAGTTGTAATTGACTGTGCCTCATCCAGTGCTAGAATCTCTCTAAATTCAAAGTCATCACTGCCTATGCCGACAGTAAATTCTCTGGTAGGCGTAATTACGCGTGCTTTAATCTCTTTGGCCTCACTTTTTGTCATTATAAAAAAAGGTGACCTCTTAGGATTTTGCAACATCGACCTCAAATACTCAATCATTTCTCTTGCTTTTCTTGGAAGAAGCAGACTTTTGTTTTTATAAGAAGTTATTGCAACCTCAAAGGATTTTGTTGCACTGATGTTCAGCCCATGTTTTTTCATCCCTGAAAGCAAAATATCGGAGGAATCATTATCTACTTCGGTTGCTATGAATGTCAGGTCGTACATTCTTGCGCCGCTGATTAAGAGCTCGATAAGTTCCTTGTTGAATAAAGGGTCTATATTGACAATTGGGCTTATGCCATATGGTCTAGTTATTGCTGTAAGCTCCTCCTGCATTGCCTTCTCGAAGGTAGATTTGTACCCTTGGACTGAATAAGTTTGCCCGATTAAAAAAGCGAATTTGGTGTTCAATTTATCTTCAACATATGTGAAAATAAAATCCACTACGGGAGATTTTTCTTTGTCTATCAACTTTGGATCAATAACCCCAGTATTAACGTCCATAATTTTTGTCAAGATGCCATACGCTCCATAATAAACGACCGACTGGATGATTTTGAACCTGTCAGTTTCAGTTTTTTGCACCGGCCCATCAAACTTCAATGCTTTTTGGGATGCCTTTTCCCTAAAAGGTATTTTTCCATATTTCGCGATTATTTGCTCGATGACATCGCTCAAAACAATCTTCTTGCCAAACAAATCCGTGATGTCTTCTTCAAATTTTCGGCTATACTTACGGTTGACTGCAACAGAATATGGAGATAAATTTACTTTAGCCACGAATCAATTGCCTTACATAACATTTTTATTTAAAAGGATGAAATCGGGGTATTTTAGCCTTTTAAAGCGTTAACTGCTTTGATATTGTCCGTGGTTCTACTTTTTAAGTTTGCTCACAAATATCATTTTAGTTTCGGTTTTTTCAACGTATTTTTTGACTTCTTTTGCCGTTTTTGTGTCTATTTCTCCTTCTTCTAGTGCGTGCCCGAGCTTGGTCGTATCGAGCTCCGAAAGTTCTACCCAGAGGTTGTGTTTCTTGATTAATTCTTCCAAATGGTTCCTTTCTTCGCTGTTTTTTGCCGGGAATTTCATTTTTTCAGCAGTTTTCAGCTTTAGCTGGTGTGTTGTTCCCTGCACCACTTCATAACCGTGCTGTTTTGCGTAGTCAAAGATTTGTGCCTTGAGTGATTCCATTTCATTCTCGATTTTCTCCATTA
>CAYJSO010000040.1:0-7523 GCA_964372795.1 uncultured Methanosarcinales archaeon | reverse complement strand
GAATGTGATTTCCCAGCCTCTTTCAATGCTGCCTAGGGGTTTTGATTATTATGCCGGAGGGCATGTGCACCATAAGAATGAATGGAAAGGTGAGGGATATAAAATTGTAACGCAGCCAGGAGCACTGTTTCCAAATAATTTTTGGGAGCTGGAGAAGTATGGGCATGGAGGATTTTACATAATTGATGGCGAAGATATTAGATGGGTTGGTGTTAAGGCAAAGGAAAAGGTTAGCGTTTTTGTTGATTGCGACGGAAAGAGCGCTGAGGAGATAAATGAAGCTATTATCGATGAAATTGATAAGCAAAATGTTGAAGATGCAATTGTTACGATAAGATTAAGTGGGAAAATAACTAATGGAAACGTAAGCGGGATTAATTTCAAGGAAATATTTGACAGGATTTATGCGAGAGGAGCTTACTTTGTAATGAAGAACACAGCCAAGCTGCAAAGCGAGGAGTTTGAGGAGATTAAAGTTGAGAGTGAGAGTGTGGAGGATATAGAAAAAAGGATTATAATGGAGCATTTGCAGCAGATTAAAGTTGATGGTTTTGATAAGGAAATGGAAGTTGAGATGACGAAAGAACTGGTGAATGTTTTGGCTGCGGAGAAAAAGGAAGGAGAAACTGTAAGGGATTTTGAGGAAAGGGTTAAAAAGAGCAGCTTGAATGTGTTGAGGCTGGAAGGTGGTTAGTATGGTAGATTTAAAGTTAGTTGATCCGAGAAAGGTTGTTGAGGAATTAGAAACGTTAGCGAGACAAGGAGGAAGTTATAGATTTAAGTTAGGTAAAAGCGAAGTTGTTGAAAGGCCGCAGAGAAGCAGGTTTCCAGGGATGGTTGAGGTAGCTTTGATTAATGGTGCGGTAAGACATGGTGTTTTGCAGGATGATGTTGATACGGGATGGTTTGAGTGGTTGTTAGGCAGTGGCGAATGGGAAGTTGGAGAGGTTTATGCTGAAAGAGGAGAGATGAGAATAAATGGAAGGGTAGAGCCTTATGAAGGGATTGAACTTTTTTTGCCTGGTAGAGTAGCAATTTCTGGTGATGTTGCAATAGAGTTTTCAAAAGCACAGGCAGTTGTACATAATGAAAGAGGGTATCTTTTGGAAAGGAGGGATTTAAGAAAGGTGGTGGGTAGGGATGAAAGGAGAAGGGTTGGTGGCGCTTGGGCAGACTATGAAATGCTAAGAAGATTGCTGCCAAACAATTGTTTTGTTTCTGATGTTGTTTTGAGAAGCGGTTACAGGGCTGCGGAGATGCAGAGAAGGTAGTTATTTTATTAATTTTTCAAATACTTCTTTAAGCTCCTGAGGCTTTGCTTTGCCTTTTGTTATGCGCATTATTTGTCCAACAAGATAATTTAAAGCTTCTGGTTTACCTTCTTTATAATCTTCAACTGCTTTTGGATTTTCTTTAATTGCTTCCTTACACAATTGCTCAAGTTCTGAGGTTTGTGAAATAACTTTTAATCCCTGTTCTTCTACGTATTTTTTTGGAGAGAATGGTTTTTGGGCTAACTGAGTCAGTATTTGCCTTGCTATGTGCTCTGTTATTTGGTTTTGCTCGAGCAAAGTTAATAGTTCAAGCAGGTGTTCTTCTTTTATGTTTAGTTCCGGGAAGGATTTATCCAAGTCGTTCATTAGTCTTAAAAGATCTTTTCTTATGAAGTTTGCTGCGGCTGCTGGCTTTACTTTTTTTGATAGATGCTCGAAGAGTTCTGATAGTGGAAGGTCTGCTGCAATTACTTCTGCTGTTGTGTGTTCTACGCCTGCTTTTAGAAGCTTTTTAAGCTTTTGTTCGGGTTTTTCAGGCAGCTCTTTTTGGATATTTGAAAGAAGCTCTTTTGTAACTTCTACGACTGGAAGATCAGGATCCGGGATGAACATGTAATCCAATGCCTGCTCTTTTGAGCGCATGAATTTTGTTATCTGCTCAGCTTCGCTCCAAGCGCGAGTGTGCTGCTCAGTTACAGGTTCTTTTTGCTGGCGCTCGAGCTCGTATTCAATTGCTTTTATGATTGATTTGAATGAATTAACGTTTTTTATTTCTACTCTTTTAAAGTTTGGAGCTATGCTAACGTTAACATCACACTTAATTCCCATGTCCTGGTTGACTGCTTTTACATATGTTAAAGTTGTTACGAGTTTTTTTAGCCAGCTGCGCACTTGTTCTGTTGACTGAAAGTCTGGCTCTGTGACAATCTCTATTAAAGGATAGCCAGAGCGATTGTAGTCAATGCATCCAGTTATTGGATCCCAGCGCGCAGGATCTTCTTCAAGATGGCATTCTCTTATTCCGATGCCTAGGAAGCTGCCGTGCTCTCCAACTGGAACAGCGTAGCTGCCTGACATTGTGATTTGGTAGCCTTTTGGCAAGTCCGGGTAATCGTAGTGCTTGCGCTGCCAGATTAATTCATCGTTGATTTTGCAGTTGAGCATTAAAGCTGCTTTTAGGATTTTTTTGATTGCGTCTGCGTTAGGGAGCATTGGCTTGGCTCCCGGGTTCGCTGTACATACGGGGCAGACTGTTGTGTTTGGTGGTGCATTTGGATCGATTTTACAAGTGCAGAAGAGCTTTTGCTTGTTGTCTACGTTAATATAAGTATGAACTTCGAGGCCGATTTTCGATTTTGGAACTGAGAGTGTTTCAGCTTGCATTATTAAGCTATATTGGAAAGGGGTTTTTATAGTTTTCTTAGGAATTAGTTTAAAACTTATTTAATTCTTCCATTAGATTTTTTACGTTGAGGGATAGTTTTAGTTTAGAAAGTTCTTTTATTGGTATATATTTAAAATGGCTGTATTCTTCTGGTTCGCCTATTTTTGGAGTTTGACTGTTTTTGATACGTGCCAGGAACCAATGATAAACAAATGATCTTCCTTCGTACTCAAAGTCTGTCACTCCAATGCGTTTTAGTATTTCTACATCGCATAGCAGCTCTTCCCTCAGTTCTCTAACTGCAGCCTGTTCTGGAGACTCTGATTCATTTACTTTGCCTCCGGGCAGCTCGTACCAATCTTTTTTTATTCTATGTATAAGTAGGATAGAATTTTCTTTCAGTATTACACAACCAGCTAGAGCTATCTTTTCCATTTTTTATTTTTTATCAAGCTCTTTTATTTTATCCGCGAACTGTTTTAGGTTGTGTACTATGAATTGGCTTTTATTCTTTTCTCTTTTTCTGTCCAAGTAGAAAGCGTTGATGCCTAGGCGCTTTGGGATAGTGTAATCGAATCTGTAGTCGTCGCCGATATGAATTGTTTGAGCCGGGTTTATTTTATATAACTTTAATATTTCTTTAAAAACTCTTGGATCCTTTTGCGTGTTGAAGTCGTCTATTGAAGAGAAGATTTTGTCGAAGTAAGTTAAAATTGATTCTGTTTTCATTTTTATCTCAACAAATTCTTTTGAAGAGTTTGTTATTACTATCATTTTGTATTTTTTATGCAGCTGGTTAAGAACTTGCCTTACTTCAGGGAATAAGTGAATGCGGTGGCGCATGTCATGCAGGATTTGCTTTGGATTTTGTTGGAGATGAAAGAGCTTGAACCAGTAAGAAGGGCGATACCAGTTAACGTTTAAAGGGCCGAGCTTGTCATATTCTCTCTGTACGATTGATTTTGCTCTTTGGAATGTCAAATGATGCTTTTGAGCGTAAAGCTTAGGAACTTCTTCGTACCAGAAGATGTCGTCGTAGTTAGAGTTGTCCAGCAATGTGCCGTCGAGGTCGAAGGAGAGGAGTTTTATCATTTTGGGGTGGATTTTGTTGTGGTTTTTAAAACTAATGAAAATTTAATAAATATTGCTTAGAATTAGCCTTGGATCTAGGAATCTTTCCTGATTTATTGGCAAATCGGAAAATGTCGAATAGCCTATTGGAATTTTACTTTGTGGAGGAAATTCTCTAAGTAATTGTACATGCAGATGCCTTGACCAGCCGCCGTTTTCTTCGTTAACAAAATCTCCTAATGTAGCAATTTGCTGCCCTTTTGCTATACGCCCAAGCTGTGGCAAATCTCTTGAAAGGTGACCAAAAAGAACGTACAGCAAACTCCCATTAATTTCGTGTTCTGTAATAATATAATATCCAAAACTACTTGGCCCTAGCTCGCGCTCTGCTCGCACTACTCTACCTTCCAAGGGACTAAAAACGGGCTCTAGGTCTCTGCTAAATAAGTCAATGCCAAGATGAAAAAATCTGCCTTCTGCAGCAATTTGAGAACCAACAAGCATTTTACTCCTATCCTCGCAGTAGCGACCGATTAAATACTTATTACCTGTTTGTACGAGGAAATTATTATTAAAGTGCTGTCTATTCTCAGGAAGACGGGGATTTATACCTAAACGTACACATTCCTGGAAAAAGGATCTTATATCTTTATATTCTGGGATCCCTGGAGATATTTGATCAAAATCTAAAATTATAACTTCTGAACGGGTACGCAACTCAGGCACGACTTCTGTCGCTTCTATCCCCGCGAGATTTATTTTTGATGATTCAGGCACCATAAATCTCAACCTCGGAAGTAGGCAATCTTTTTGCAGTACCAATCATGAAAAAGTTGCCATTATTATCACGCTCGATGCGCAAAACGCCACCAGGCATCTTTACATTCACAGCGTTCAAAGAAGCGTTCTTAGACAATAAATAAGAACCAATGGCCGTTGCTGCTGTTCCACACGCTTGTGTTACACGCTCAACACCACGCTCAAAAGTACATGCAATTACGTAAGCAATGTTGCAAGAGATTTGTACCACTGAAACTAAACTTACATTTATCTGTTGAGGGAAGAAGATACGATTTCTTGCTAATGGAGGAGCAATTTCATTAGCAGAAGAAACTAGATTATTTATGTTTTCAATTCCTTCTACTAAAATTATAAGATGTGGTTCCCCGTCTATTTCTCCGTACAAACTTTGGTGACCATTAAGGCCTAAAGCAACTTCTTTGATTAAAGAACTTCTTGGACTTATTGAACTGAAATTAAAATTTGAAACGTATCTGCTTAAATCAGACATCCTTTGGGTAAATCTTCCCATGCATACACGAAATAGATTATTAGGCAATGCTTCTACTTCAATTAATCCGCTTCTAGTGCTAATAACAAACGGCGAGTTGCTTTCGCCGAGACGGTTAAGCAGATACAATCCAAGAGCGCGTATTCCATTACCACACATAGTTGACCAACTACCAGCTAAGCCTTTACTGGCAGGGTCGTGTCCATGAGGTTCGACCACGTCCATTGTTAAATGATAACCTTGAGCAAGTGCATTACTTGGATTGCCAGTTACGACTAAAACGCTATCTACATTGTGAGCTAAACCAATGTTTCTTAGTTTTTCTCTTAATTCTGCATCTGTGTAAGAGAAAGGATGTAGAAGATGGACTACTAGTAAACGGTTTCCACATGAGTCATACATTTCAATTGAAGCGTCTGTTAATTTCATCTTATCCTCCTAACTTCATCTGCATGACGTGCCAGAATTCTACTGATTGAAGTGTTCTTGAAGAACAAATTAATGAAAACTCCTGGCGGAGAGTGGCCGTACATTTCCTTAAGTACGCCGTACATGCCTTCTTGCTGTGGGCAAAACTCTGTTGGATGAATAATTATATGGTAGCTGGGATTTCCATTAGAAGGGATTGCAGAAATTTTTTCACGCTGAAAACATGCGTCCAAAAGCGTGCAACTTGGGCGGTCGCTTATCGTCCATAACAGAGGTGGCCCATAACAGTGATTTCCACGCAGAAATGCTGCCCTGTTTCTTGTAAAGACCCTGCCTCTTTGGCGAAGTGCTTCAAAAACTTCACGAGTTGGTTGAGCAAAAGATGATTCAAAAAATACTGCTGCTGGAGGAACACCTATCCTATTTAGAAAGTAATTATGGTCACCGTTGCGCTCGCCAGTATAGTCATCTATTAAAACGTAATGGCCAACTGTTGATCCTCTTGCAGCAAGCAGTTCTACAATTCTTGGAAGCAGAATGTTAGTGCCAAGTTCATGTTTATCATCCCATGGCTCGCCGTAGTACATAGGTGTTCCTTCTACTGTTACACTGCTGCCTTCTGGGATAGCTTCGACTAGTGCTGAAAGGGCTGCTACGATGTCTCTTCTATTTACTATTCCTTCCAAGCCTGTTGCTTGTATCATGGCTTTTGCAGCGAAAGATTTAAATATATTAACTTAATGTTAATTTAATAACAAAATTTTGTATGATTGTTATGGTAACAATAGCACGTGTAGTAGAGAAGATAGTTGAAAGGAAGCCCTTTTTAGAAGAAGCTCTGTCGAGAGAAATAGTAAACTACGTTGCGTTGGCAGAAATGTTAAAGCCGGAAGTTGAAAGGGAGATGAAAAAAAGAGTAAAAACTTCTGCGATAATGATGGCTTTGAGAAGGCTGTCTGAAAAATTACAGAAAGGGTTTATCAAGTTAGCTCAGATAAAATTTAAAGAAACCGATATAACTATAAAATCAGATTTAATGGAAGTAACTGTTCTGAAAAGCCACACGATTATAGATAACATTAGAAAGTTATATGACGTAATAGATTTTTCTCGCGGGGATTTTCTAACTATAACACACGGAATTCATGAGATAACTTTGATAACAAACAAGAAATATAGAAGCAAAATACTTGTGATACTAGAGAAAGAGAAAGTAGTTAAAATTATAGGAAATCTTTCTTCATTAACAATACATATACCAATAGAGGCTGTAGAAATAATGGGGTTTTTTTATGTTGTAACAAAAGCGCTTAATTGGGAGAATATAAATATAATTGAGATAGTTTCTACGCTAACTGAGATGACTTTTATATTAAGGGAAGAAGACATTTCGAGAGCATTTAATGTTATGAAAAGTTTAATTGAGGAGTATGATGGCAAGAAGTAGATGCAGCAGAGTTCACATTTAATACATTAATTTTTGGGCAGATGTTTTAATATTTCACTCAAATCTTTTTTTGTTATTATAAACGGGTTAATTAAAAAACAACTGAATTGCAAGAGAATTACAATAAAAAACAGAAACCTTTTTAACATAACTGGCATTTTAAGCATAATCGGGGGTTAAGATGAAGATTTGGAAGAGCGCGCTTATTGTAATTGTGCTGTTGATTGTTGGAGCAGGCGCTTTTGTATGGTTTAAACTGAATCCAAAGATTTTAGAAGCGCAGCTGAATGTTGAGAAGGGAAGTGTAGAAGTTTTCAGCGGAGGGGAGTGGAAAGAAGCAGTTAACGACATGAAGCTAAGTTCCGGGGAGCGCGTTAAGACAGGCGCTGATTCAAGGGCTCAGATAATTTTCTTTGGAGCAAGCATGCTAAGGCTGGATGAAAATACGGAAGTGGAGATTGAAAACTTAGATAAAGCGAATGCTGCTGTGAGGGTTTCCCAGGAAAAAGGCAGGAGCTGGAGCAAGGTAATACAGAAGCCAACGTTGGGGGCAGGAGAGCGATTTGTCAAGCTTGTAGGAGTAAATGATTACAGTGTTGAAACATCAACATTTACAGCAGCTGTAAG
>CAYJSO010000039.1:0-7546 GCA_964372795.1 uncultured Methanosarcinales archaeon | reverse complement strand
AGCTAATCTCAATTCGAATTTCTTATCTCCATCAAGAATTTTCTGAAAACCTTCAGGCCAAATCTTCTTCTTTATTTTCATGCTTAAGGTCTCATCCACTTAACCTCATAATACGTAACATCATTTTCATCATCAACTATTCCCAGCAGCAGCCTCTTTTTGGTGCTGTGTGCAACCCTGTTCTTAGCCGCAAACTCATACCACGTTAAAACCTCGCTTTCGTGCACCGGATACACAACCCACTTTGCATGATCCTCTCCTGGCTTAACTCCTCTGTCATAAATCCTGAAATCAGCCCCAAACTTCAGCGCAGTCTTCACAATATACCCTCTGCTTCTTATATCCTTAAAAACAGCATACCTGATTAAAAACTTTGGCTCAAATTTCTGTGCTCTTTTCAAATATTCATCAAAACTTACCTTCTTTCCTTTACTGACAACAACACCCAGTTTACCGGCTTCTGTCAAATAAAGCCCTTCCAGCAGAGAAAGCTGTACTCTTCCATTCTCAAGCACAGAGCCAAATCTGCTTTGATTGAACAATTCTCGGGCTTTATCGCTGTTTTCAGTTACAACTCTTTCCCTTCCAAGCACAGCTTTCACTTTTGACTTTTTCGTCACCATAACCATACAACATCCCTCAATATTAATAAGCCTTTCTCTATTTGCTCGAAAACTTTATATATTAGCGTTTGCTTATGCACTCTACTTTAAAGTAAAAAAAGGAACGAGGTTTAAAAATTATGCCAGAAGAGCAAGGAAAAAAATTTTCTCGTGATTTAATTGGTAAAACTATAGTAAGCAAAACAGGAAAACGCTTTGGCGAAGTTGCTGACATCATATTCGAAGTGCGCTCAGGCGAACTTATACACCTTGTGCTACGAAACCCAACACCGCACACATTAAAGCTGGAGCTTGAACGCGACAAAGACGGCAACATCTTGATTCCATTTTCAGCAGTTATTGCCTCAGGCGACTTTATGGTTGTCTCAGAAGAAGATATTATTTAATTTCTTTAACCTTTATTCTGTATCCTAATTAAATATTTAAACCCCTTCCTCTAACGCGCATTTATGGACACAAACCATATGCTCTGGACAGAGAAATATCGCCCTTCTACCTTTGAGGAAGTTCATGGTCATGAAGAAATAGTCAAGCGCGTCAAGGCATTCGTTGAGCAAAAAAACATGCCTCATTTGTTATTCTCAGGCCCAGCCGGCGTTGGAAAAACTTCGTTGGCATTGGTTATCGCTCGCTCTCTTTACCAAAACAATTGGCATCAAAACTTCCTTGAGTTAAACGCAAGCGATGAACGCGGCATAGACGTCATAAGAAACAAAGTCAAAGATTTCGCAAGAACTCGCGCAATAGGGAACGTTCCTTTTAAAATAATCTACTTGGATGAAAGTGATGCTTTAACAAGAGAAGCCCAGCAAGCTCTAAGAAGAATGATGGAGATGTACACTCGCACAACACGCTTCATTCTAAGCTGCAACTACAGCAGCAAAATTATTGATCCAATCCAGTCAAGATGCGCAGTCTTCCACTTCAAGCCATTAAAGAAAGAAGATATATTGAAAATAATAGACAAGATAGCAGATCAGGAAAAGCTAACCATAACCAGCGATGCGAAAGAAGCCCTTTATCAAATTTCAACAGGCGATTGCAGAAGAGTTGAAAACATATTGCAAAGCTCAGCCGTACTTGAAAACAAAATAACATCGCAGGTTATTTACTCAATTGCTTCCGCAGCCCAACCACAGGAAGTCCGCATAGCATTGGAATTGGCACTCAAAAATAATTTTATCGCCTCAAGAGACAAACTCTTCCAAACAATGCTCGAACACGGCTTAAGCGGCTTAGATTTGATAAAGCAAATCCAGCGCGAAATTTGGAATTTGAATATAGATGACAGAATTAAGGTGGAAATAATAGAGAAGTGCGGCGAAATTGAATTTCGCATGACAGAAGGCAGCGACGAATTCCTGCAGCTTGAATCTTTTTTGGCTTCTATCGTTAATTTGAACAATAAAAATAGCGCTAATAGGCAGTCATAAAAATCATAGACTGCGGAGCACATCATATTCTTTCAGAATAATCTATTTATGCGACGCTAAAATATTTAAATTTGATAATCAAAAATAAAAAACACTAAAAATATTAAATAACTAAAATTTAAAAATAGTTATAAAAAATTAAAATACAATTAATAAAAACAACAAAAACCAATTATAATAAATAACCTTACTCCTCGCTCTCAACTATCTTAATCGTCTGCTGCGCAACCGACTGATATTTATACTCCAAGTCAATATCTATTTGCTTTGTAAACAGCGTATCCTCAGCCAGCGCCTCTCTCAACTTGCAGATTATAACTGCGCTTCCGCTTGTCAACCTGGCTTCATTCTCTCTCCCAGTGCTTCTGCATTCCCACTTCTCAGGCTCAGTCACAACTTTAAAGGCAAGATGGTCAAATCTTGCTTCAAACTCTGCATCTGGCAAAGTTACTCTTCCCCCGCCGACATTTTGCACAGTTATTAGCAGCACAACAACGCCTTTTCCGGCTACATCTTCCTCAACTTTCGTTACTGTAACAGGCGCCCCTGAAACAAAAGACTCTTTTGTTTCCTGCACTTCACAAATGCTTTTATCAGTTAAATCTTCCTTAAAGCAAACCTCTGGTATTATCAAATGCGTTTTATACTTATATTCAACAACCGCGAATATATCCGGCTGGTAAAATCCAGTTACTTTTGGCTTGTACTTTGCCCCAGCGTTTGTTGTAAACTCAATCACCTCTTCCCCCCCATTAGGATCAGTGTCAGAGACACCTTCAATAACATCGTCATTTGCCAAGCTTCCAGAAGCAATCCCGTCAAAATCTCCCAAATTAATCCCTTTTAAGCTGACTTTTGCATTTCCAACTGCAACATCCTCTTCCCCCTTATTCCTCAGCACAATGCTTATTGGAAAAGTTTCAGTGTCAAATATCGTAGAAACTCCAGTCTCCTCAACCCCAAATGGCTCAAATTCAATCATTAACCCTTGAGAACCCCCTTCAAATACAGAATCTGTTGTAACTTTCTCTCCATCAGCACACGAAACTAGAAACACAACAGACAATACTGAAAAAACCAGCAACACCTTGCTAAAAATACCTTTTTTCATTTTAATCAAGAATTACTTTATCCTTTTTAAAACTAACTCTTTTTATAATACCCTTTAGCTCGGCGTTCTCACAATCCCAACCGTCTTCTGCAAAGACTGCATATAGTTATAATTCAACTCAATCCTTAATGGTGTTTCATACGCCTGCGTATTCCCCACATCAAACGTGCAGAAAATCTTCCCTCTGTTATTAGTCAACCTTGCAATAAAGTCCTTTGGCGTGCACTGTATCATCCTGCCTCCAGATACCTCAACTTTATATCTAACCTCGTCAAAATCATCATACTTTAATCCAATAGGACATCTTGCTAAGCTTGCCCTTGGCGAAACAACTCTACCTCCGCCGACGTTCGAAATATCAATTTCAAAAATTGCTTTGCTTCCAGCCATATCAACATTTACAAAAGTAACAGCAACAGGCGCCCCTTGCCCACCGCCCAGTCCAACATCTCTTACATTGCATGCCTTTTGCTGCGAAGTCAGCTCAAAAAACTTAGGATCAACGCAGACCTGGGGGCTTGCAATAGTTTGATACTCATAACAGGCAGTTGCAACCAGATTTGGCTTGTATCTGTCAACATCCCTTGGCAGCAGCATATTGCTTGATTTAAATTCAATCGTTCCAAACCCGCCATTTGTATTAAACACACTCTTCCCTGGCATCTCTCCACAAAGCTGCCTCGCGTTAACCCCTCTAATAATTGCTGGATCAAACCCGCCAAGCTGCACAAAGCACTTATTACCAGATAAATCAAAAGAGCCAAGATTGCGCAGCTCAACTAAAACAACCAAATCGCTTGTATCAAATATCTGCGGAGGAGGAAAATTCTGCGTATACTTCATATCCAATCCAAATGTTCCGCTTCTGACAAAACTTGTAACTGCGCTGACCTGCTGTGCATTTTCTGGCGTTCTCCCGCCACAACCATAAACTAAAATAGCAGCTAGAACGACAACTGCAGCCAGGACACCCTTTTTTCTCATTTTCTTTAATAAACTATTCAGCATTTTTAAATCTTATCAAAAGATAAGGCTTGTTTTCTCATCTGCCTATCACCTAACCTGTTGCAGCCTTCTAACAGTAAACTCACCTTTTTCTTTTATTTCATAAGTATAATCCAATGCTACTGACAAGGTTGTTGTATAAGGCGACTTTAAAGGCTCGCTTATTATGCAATTGACTTTATTCCTCTTTTCCTCCAAATCTCTTGCCTCAATCACATCCGGCGCACAACTCATCCTTCTATTTGCCAAGTTCACATCTCCAACTCTAATAGGAGTGACAACCTCTCCTTTTCCTTTATTCTCGACATAAAAAGTAAATTCAACCGACATCTGCTCATTTCCTGGAATTACCCTTTCTTCTACTTTTGTAACAGCAACAGGCGCTCCTTGCCCGGAAAGCGAAGCACTATCTTTTACCTTACAATCAACAGATTTTCCAATCCCAACAATAACTTCTGGATTAATGCAGACGTCAAGCTGCGCTATCGACTCATAATTATATTTCACAACAACCCAAAACTTCACAGGATATTGCTCCAATCCGGGAGGCATTGCAATATTCTTTCCACTAAACTCAGCAACATAAAAATCCCCTTCCGGAGCAGTCAAGCTTCTTCCCCTTAGCGTTGGCATCTCAATGCCAGTAATAGCAAGCTGGTTCCACGCCTCATTTATCCCAACTACAGTTAATTCACCAATTGAAACATCATAAGCCCCTTTATTATTAACCTGCACTCCAATTCTAAACGGACCCTTTTCCAAAATTTCCTTAGGAGGCATATTCTGCAATAACTTCAGCTCAACTCCGCTAACGCCTTGCCTGTAGTTTACTAACTTAGATTGATCACCTTTCCCTCCAAAAGCCCCACAACTAGCTAAAACCAAACTACACAGCATAAGCACAATAATTAATTTGCCTTTCATCATTATTCCTACTATAATATCTTTATAATAATAATAACTCTATCCCCATATTACCTTTATTCCCATCATGCCTTTTATCATAGTATCTTAACATTATTCTCATTATACTTTTATCATTATATTTTTTATTATTATTTATCATTATATTTTTATTACCCTCCCTTCATTTTCATCATACCATTATTTCCATCATATCCTTATCTTCTTAACAGTAAAGCTAAACTCCTTTGTTATTTCATATTTATATTCTATCAATGCTATGAAATCCCTGATTAAAAAGTTTTCAGGAGCCCTTAACTTATCATCCATACTTAATGAGCATACCGCTAGTGGCACCTCCTTCTTGTCGGCAAAATCACCAATCACAAAATCTTCTTTAACTAAAGATTTGTCTTTTGGCACCATACCGCAGCTTTGAGCATTGGATAAAGTAAGCCCCTCAACTAAATCAATTTGAACCCTATTTATCCCAATTATCTTCCCTCCTCCTAAATTTTCAATTGTAGCAGCTAGTTGTGGTATTATATCTGCATTTCCTTTTATCAAAGGCTCGCTAGGTGGATACCCGATCGCAAAGTTAATTCTGGCAAATTCTTGCGGAGATAAAGAGACATCTTGCTTTCCTGGGAAGTAGTCCTTCTTAATTTCATTCCCCTGTTCCTTAGTCTTATACATCCCAATAAATGCCCTTTTCAAATATGAATAAGTCTGTAATCCTTCGATGTTAGCCTTTACCTTTAGCGTTGCGCTTCCTTCATTAAGCTCGCTTGTAGGCAAACAGCTAACACTATGCCTGCTAGCACCTTTTGTTGCGGTTATTCTTGTTGTACTTGGCTGCCCAACAATGACATTTTCTCCAACTGCAAATTCACAGCTTACTGTTATACCAATGTCTTTTCTTGGCGTTTCCACAACAAATTCAAGAAGCACTGCTGTCTTCCCGTCATAAAGCTGGCTTGGAAACCTTTCATCCACCTTTATTTCAACTCTGCTCGCAGCCCCAAGACTTTCTTCAATCCCGCCTTCAACACTAAGCTCGCTTTCCTCTCCTCTTGCAATTCTTAAACATCTCTGGTATTCCTCATTCTCCTCATCAGCAACATCTTCTTTTTTCATAGCCTTGCACCTGCTCAGCGCTTGCCTTCCCTTAACACAATCATTCAAATTAGCACCTTCCCCAGAAAATATGCAAGCCAACTGCGAAATGAATGGATTTTCCCCTTTTGGCAGCTTTGCGAGCGATTCTTCTTTTGCTTTTTGAAACTCCTCAACTGCAGGCGCCCTTAAATCAGAAACTATAACAGGCAAATTCGGCACCAACCCTATCATTAAAATACTTACAACATAAATAACTGTCCCGAACTTCAAAAAGTTGATTATCGCAGATTCTCTTTTTGTCTGAAAAATTCCATAAATCGTCCATATCGGCAGGAAATTTATCACATTTAGAATTCCAATTAAAAACTCCAGCTTGAATCTCTGCTGCAGCCAGTGAATGGCTCCAACATCCGCAAAGAAAAGAGCTATCGGAATAATCGCATTCGTTATATCCTCAGATACAACTCCTGTAAATGCTATGTCCTGGTGCTTTGATTTGCCCAAGAGTGTAGACGCTATCATCAGCCCTAAATATATTCCTGTTATCCAAACCAGAGCAAATGGATCAAGCGACGCCCCTAAAAACAAATACCACGCTACAAATGCTGCTGTAAAAAACAGTCCTCTGCCTTTTTGCACGAAAATAACAACCAATGGAAGAAACAGAAGTGAAGAAGCAAAGGCTTTCATAAAGAACGAAACCTCAGCTATCGGCACAAACGCTGGTGAAAGCGATGCAAGCAGCCCTCCAAAATAAATCGGCAAAGACATCAAAAATATAATAAACCCAGGATCCTTTATTGAATCAAACGCATCCTGCGTTACCCCAAATCCAAGCGCCCATCCAGCTGCGCCTTTTACACCAGAATAAGCAGCCCCGCCTGCAGCAGCTAATCCTCCACCAATTTTACTTGCTCCAGCACCTGCAGCCCCAGCCACTTTGCTCCAATCAACTCCTTTTCCGCCTGCAGGCGTAGCGTAACTCCTTACTGGCGCTTTCCCCGCAGCAGTTAGCTTTCGCTCCGTTGCAGCTAACCTCGCTAGCCCAGCTGCAATTCCTTGCTGAGGAGCGCCAGCTTGCCCCTTGCCAAACTTTGCCCTAAGCTCTGCTAATCTTCTTTGTTGTGCATCCGTAAGAGCCATTCTAACCTCTTTTATAGTTTAAACTCAATAAATTTAACTTAAAAAGAACTAAACAACCACTCTATAAAAACCTTATGCGTTTTAAAAACCATAGACTGCGGAGCTGGTTGAGAGCGTAGCTCTATACTTTTACGCGACGCTATTTAATTTAAAGTTAAATTCAATAGTTAAAGAATAAAGCTTAAAAATTAGTATTAATTAAAAATAAA
>CAYJSO010000038.1:2157-7990 GCA_964372795.1 uncultured Methanosarcinales archaeon | reverse complement strand
AGCTCTGTCCCCTAATGGCGAAGGCCTACCTTCAGTAACTACGGATCAAAGGATAAATGAACTGCGACGAAGTCTGGTAGAAGGATATGAGCATACACGAACACTTGTCGCTAACTTGCAAACCGTCATTATGGGTGCAGAAACTGAACTTAATGATGGAAAGATCGTGCTTAATAGTAGTAGTTATAGAATTGCAAAGACCCTGGACAATTATTTGAACTTTGGTTACATCAATAAAAGGGACCCTGACACAAGAATCCCAACTGCCATTGGAACACGATCAGAAAAATTCCTTGGAGGCTTCATTTTCGTAGCAGACGAAGAAGAAAATGGAGATCCATATCCAGCTATAAGAGGAAACCAACATTATACAGACCAAGCAATCTACACTGTAAGATTTGATATTCCAACCCATATTCCTTTCGCCAAAGCCCGCCTCTTCATCCCTGAAGGTAAACGAAAATGAAAACCGCTAAATCAATAAATAAAATTAGAAATGGTGATGAAATATGAAAAAACTTTACTTAACTATAGCAGCTGCGTTGGCTCTTGCTTCCGAAGCATGCCAATCGCCTCCGCAGAAATTAGAACCCATTGTTAGCCATCATGAAGCTGCATACGATGCTATAGGTCCAAGACGCAGAAATTATGTCCACGGCAGCAGCTTAATCGAATACGCAGAAGTTGCTAAAGACGGCACGCTAACAGCAAGATTGCGCGGCCATCAAGAGCCAATTAAAGTCGATAACATTGGAGCAGGAGAGCACACTGTCGATATTGAATTAGTAACTCGCGGCATAGAAGGGCTTGTTATAGACGGGCGTCTAAAATATACTCTTGTGCACGGAAGCTTTTCCAAGGAGCATGAATCTAAAAGATACAAGCATTAACTACAAGCTTACCTAAATAAAAAAAGCATTAAAGAATAATTTCATTCCAAGAAATAAAAGTTAGGGGCTTACGAGCTTATCTTCCAGTGACTCTGGTTTAATTTTTTCTCCATCAGCTGCAGCACCATTTATCCCAAGCACTCTCTTTGCACCGTTCCATAAATATTTCCCATATATCCTGTCAACTCCTGCAATTCCCACTATGCTCATAACAAGACCAACCATAGCACTGCCATATGGATCCTCGCTTTTGAAATACAAAGGCCAGAACATAACAGCGCTGTAATATGCTTGCGTAAACAGCGTATCTATCAAGTAAGTTCCCTCAGGACGATCTAGTCTTCTTCTGCACAAATCAAGAAGAGGCCCGTATGCAGCATCGAATGGAAGAGTCCATCCAAGATTTGCTGCTCTCTGCTCAACCATATCCCCAAAATCATAACCCAAAACCTTATGCTCCGCAGGCATCGCTAGCATGCCCCAGAAAAGCGTACTTTCAGCTGCACTAAGCACTGCCTTTTTTCCAATGTCCCATGTGCTTCCTAAGTACCCCATATCGCTCTAGGACAGGCAACCTCTTTTAAATGTTTCGTTTTACCACTACTTAAACAGGACTAAATAAACTGTCCAAACAATACCCTAAAAACCGCAACATTTTCATAACACTTGTTATTTAATTATAACAAATGTTACAAAACTATGTAAGAGAGAAGCAAAAAATTGTAAAATTAATCGGAGCTGCTTGCGTATGCCGCCGCCGAAACACATATATTTTAGCCTGCACCCTCAGCAGAAAATAATTCTGAAAAAAATCCCACCGCAGAAACTATCAGTAACAAAAACACAAAAAATATTCGCAGCGAAACAGGCATATTTACTTTCATCAACCACCAACTCCTTCAAAACTAGAGATATCGGTCTACTTTATAAATATTTCCTTATATTAGAAGTGCATCAAAGAAAAACTCACTTCTTCTTCACATTAATAGTCGTAGACCTACCATTATTATCTTCTCTTAGCTCAGCAATCAAATTCCCAGGATCAGCAAACACAGTCGCATTATAAGTTCCTGCAGCAGTATATCTATGATGCACATTCCTTGTAACATTCTGCCCAACATTCAAAGTCTTAATCGTTCCAAACTTAACCACTTGCCCGGTATCAAAGCTCCAGCCAACATTTGTTGCATTTGCAGTGCCATTATTCATTATAACAAACCTAAAATTTACCTGTTGATTTACTTTTGGATTCTTTGGTGCAAAAGTTAGCTCAGTCACTATAAAATCTGGTCTCTTCGGTGGCGGCTGTCTACTAAAGTCACCCAAACCGCCATCTCCGCCAGAAGCATTTGACTGATTGCCACTCCCGCCATTTGTATTATTTCCAACTATAAAATCGAGAACTTTAATAGAAGTATCTCCTGTAAAATTCGTTGCGTTCTTTACAACCCAATAGCTTCCGTTAGCTAAACTTGTAACATTTATCTCAGAAGTCCAGCTCTGCGCACCATTAGTTGTCTTAACTAACTTCAGATCGCTGCCTGTCGTATAATGATGTGTTATAAAAATAGTATTAACATCAATCGCATGCAAAGAACTTGCATAACCGGAATCATCTCTAGCATCAGCTAACTGCACACTCCAAGTATCCCCTCCATCTGTTGACTGAACAAATCTCAAATCCCCTTTAAATCTATCATAGTGGCTTATATATATATTATTTGTATCAACAGCGTGTATCGAAGTTGATTCTCCAATATTTCCATCTGTATCAATTGTCTTTGTTGTCCACGTATTGCCAGCATCATTAGATTCAGCAAATTTTAAGTCTTGATAATAATCATCCTCATAACTTATAAATATGTTATCGCCAATCGCATACAAAGAAGTATATTTGCCAACACTATTATTAGCATCAACTGTCTTGGTGCTCCAATTAGCCCCTCCATCAACAGATTTAGCAAATTTCAATGTTGTTCCAGTTTGATTATAATAACTTATATAAATTGCATTTGTATCAACTGCAAACAGTGAAATGAATAAACCAACATCCCCTGGTGAATCAACAGTTACAAAAGTCCAATTTCCTCCTCCATCAACAGATTTAGCAAATTTAAGGTCTCTTCCAGTTCCATTACGATAACCTATAAAGATAGTGCTTGCATCAACTGCAAACAGCGAAGTAAATTCACCAACGTTTTCTGCAGCATCGACCGTTTGCAAACTCCAGCTATTCCCGCCATCTGTGGACTTAGCAAACTTCAAGTCTCCAAATGTAGCGTTATGCTTATAATAACTTACAAAAATATTATTAACACCAACCGCATAAAGAGAATTGTACTGTCCAACATCTCCAGCTGAATCAATTGTCTGCAAACTCCAGCTATTTCCTCCATCTGTGGACTTTGCAAACTTCAAGTCTCCGCCAGTACTATTATAGTAACTTACAAACAAAGTGTTCTCATCCACAGCAAAAAGAGAATTATATTCGCCAACAACATTCGGGGAATCAATAGTTCCATTGTTCCAAATTCTTCCCGTAAAAGTTTGATTAAACCACTTATGCACAACCCCCGAAGCATTCCTCACTTCCCCAACAACAAAATCAAGATTGCTTCCAGTTATGTTCTCAGAAATATTAAAATTACTCACAAAAACACTATTGTTAGGCGGAGAAGTTATGTTAATAACCAAAGGATTCGCTGCTAAAACAACATCTAAAAGCAAAACAGAAAATACAACAATCAAAACCACATAAAAAACATTATACTTGCTTGTTCCTATTTTAACCACCTTTAACTCAAAAAGCAAAACAGAGCGCATTTTTAAACATTTATATCATACCAAATATATTCTGTACTACTATAGAATAGAAAATTAAGAAGAAAGTAACTGAGAATTTATTTACAAACTCCTTTCTATTAAATCCGCCCTCGCTGCTTTTGTAACGTGTCTTGGCATTAACGCCCCACTTACTCTAGGATAACTCTCTCTAAACCCCCTGGCACCATCATAATTATTAAACCAATCCGTTACTGCTCTTGAAATACTTCCACCATACACCATCGATACCATACCTCCAATCTTAGCACCATAGCGGCTAAATTCAAAGGTGTAAAACAAGTCGTAATCCAAATTTTTAATTAGGCCAACAAAATCCCAACCATTTGTCTCCATAAGTTTTCTCAAAAAAGCATCCGTAGCTTGTCTTGCAAGTTCTGTATTCAACTTTTTCTCTCCAAGCGTCCACACTCTCGCATGCTCAAAATCCCACGGCCTCAAATCCCTAAACTTAGCATACTCATTATCATGCATAACCAAATCAATAACTGCCTCATGCGGACTATCTCTATAAACAACCCTTAACATCCCGCAAATTGTAGTGCCAAAACGATTTATTGTATGCCTATAAAAAGTTTCTTGATCTATATGCTTAACAACATCAACAAAAGTCCAATCAGGATGCTCCTCTAAAAGTTTTTTCACCAAGGCATTTGTTGCCATGCGTGCTAAATCATAATTAAAAACTCTTGCTCCTGTTTCAGTAGAACCTTCCTCAATCCAAAGATTCTGAGTGCCTCTAAAATCGTAAGGCTTTAATTCAAGCAAATAACTCAAACCAGTCCTAGTTCTAACCCTACCAGGCAATTCTGCAAGAAGTTCTTCTACTTCAGACAAAGTTGCCCTTCTAGCCAAAACCGGCCTTCGATTAGCAATTACACTCGCAATCTGCTCTTCTAATGTTACAACACGTTTTTTACGAGGCATCTTAAACAAGCTCCAGCTTAACCTCTTTAAAAACATATCTACTATTTAGAAACAATTGCTTCAAGTCCAAGCGTCACTCCAGCGTAAACAGCTGCTCCAGATAACATTAAACCGTATAAAATATGGTAAGCAACAAGAATTTTCTCTCTTCTTCTTACAGCAAGTCTGGCAGCATAACCAGCACCATTCAATGTGTGGTCTTCATTTCTGCTAATATAACTAACGAGACCCCAAATAGGCAAAGCAAAATCGTATAAACGAAAGTTACTTTTATCTCGCAAACTGTTACCACCATCCATAAAACACCAAGAAGCCAACTGATATTTAAATCTTACTAATCCCAACTTCAATAACTACGCTGCCCGATTACCTCCATTCTTGTTTTATACTCATCCAATGTTCGTAACAACAACTCATAAAGCCTAATACCATCTAACTTATCTCTACCTAGCACAGCAGCAACTCTCTCAGCACACACCCTTTGCCAATCCTCTGACGGAAAATTCTGCAACAAATCATCCAACCCCCATTCACGCCCAGCTTCTAAATTAGCCTCGGTTCTTGCTGCCCTAATCAACTCAACCAAAAGTATAGCAAACGCCGCTCTTGCCCTAGGTGTCACCTCGAATTTTGTATCAAATTGTGTAGCCCCTAAAAGCGATGCTGCCTTTTCTACAACATTATCCCCCGTCTCTCTCGAATACGCAGCTAAATAATCTTCTGCTGTTTTATATCCTCGCTTGAATAAAAAATCTAACCATCCCATATTCACAAAATAAGCCAATCGATATTTAAACTTTACCAAAACCCTTTCCTCCAAAACCCCAACACCTTTCCACCCTTCACAACAACCTAAAGCCCCAGCAATCCAGTCAATAATTTCAATTTTACATCTTTCTTCTAAAAGAACACTTATTCTATAAAAAGAACAAAATAAAAAACTATAAAGTCTAATATACGCATGGACAGAAAATTAAACGCTGTTGCGCCTTTCAAATAAACAGATGTCACTAAACCTTCGTTTACTCTCAAATTAATGTAATCTACCAGCATTAGGCGAACAAACCAAAACATTTATATACTTAATTATACAACTGTATAATCAATGATACAACTGTATAAAGAAATATACAACAGCAAAGAAACTAAAAGGAAAAGGGAGTTCTCAGAGTAAA
>CAYJSO010000038.1:0-2147 GCA_964372795.1 uncultured Methanosarcinales archaeon | reverse complement strand
GATCCGGAAGGAACTTATTATATTAGAGAAATTGCTAGAAGAACGGGACTAAACCCAAACACCGTTTTAAGAGACGTTAAACTTTTAGAAAAAGAAGAATTATTAACAACAAAAAAAACAAAAGCCATTCTAGAAGTCAAATCAAACAGAGAAAATCCAAAATTCTTTCAATTAAAAAGACTAAGCAATATGAAAAATATGCTTACATCCGGCTTAATTGAATATCTAGATGAAAAATACAACACCCCATCTGCAATAATTCTTCTAGGCAGCTATAGTAGAGGAGAAGACACAGCAAAAAGTGACATAGACATAGCAGTAATTACAACAAGAGAGATAAAATTAGATCTATCCAAATTCGAAGGAACCTTTAAAAGAAAGATACAAATACACGAAATACAGACAAAAAGAGTATCAAAAAATTTCCTAAATAATCTAGCAAATGGTATTGTACTAAAGGGGTATTTAGAAATATGAGAAAATTTGAGGAATTTTTAGCAACTGGAGATATACGCAAAACAAGTATAGATAAAGGCTTGGCTAGAGCGCTTATGGAGCGTGCTGAAGAGGGCGAAAACTTTGCTATGAAAGCCTTTTCAGAAACTGAATTCGTTACCTTAACTTTTGAATCATTATACGAAGCACTTATAGAAATTATCGATGCACTAATGGCTCTAGACGGCTATAAACCATATTCGCATGTTGCTTCGCTTTCCTTCCTACAAAAATTTCAAGAAATAACACAGTTAGAAATAGCAAAGCTTGACAATGCTAGAGAGAAAAGAAACAGTTCCAAATACCGCGGCGAAAAAATCAGATTGGAAGAAACGAAAGATTTAATTGCTCTCTATAAATTAATAAAACCAAAACTAAAAGAGATTTACAAAAGACTTGGAGGATAAAATGCTCGCCCCACACTCAAAAGACGCAAAAGAGGTAATGAAGGAGCTTAACACAAACATACAAACAGGGCTCTCAAAAGACGAAGCAGAACACAGATTAAACCAGTACGGCCTGAACGAAATAAAAAAAGAGCGCACAATCTTCCCATTTAAAATCTTTCTCGCTCAGTTCACAAGCCCATTAGTATTAATTCTAATAGCGGCAACAATAATTTCAGCTTTATTAAAAGAATATATAGACGCTGGCGTAATTTTAGTAATAATAATAATCAACGCAATTCTCGGCTTCTTCCAGGAATACCGCGCAGAAAGAGCAATAGAAGCGCTGCAAAAGCTTGCAGCTCCAAAAGCTAAAGTAATCCGCAATGGACATATAACAGAAATTGAAAGCCGTTATCTTGTCCCAGGCGATATTATTCTGGTTGAAACAGGCGACAAAATCCCGGCAGACGCAAGAATAGTGGAAACAATGAATTTGCGGACTCAGGAAGCTGCTTTAACAGGAGAAAGCACCTCAGTTCAAAAAGACATCGCGCCATTAAAAGAAAATACACAAGTTGCAGATCAAAAAAACATGCTATTCGCTGGCACAATTATAACAGCCGGCCATGCAAAAGCAGCTGTCACAAGCACAGGCATGCAAACACAGTTTGGAAAGATTGCAAAGCTGGTCCAGGAAAGCAGAGAAACAAAAACGCCGTTGCAGTTAAAGTTAGCTGGCTTCGCAAAATTCCTCGGCTTAGCTGCCATAATAATCGTTGCAATAACATTTGTCCTCGGCTTGTTTAGAGGCGAGCCAATATTAAAAATGTTCATTACTTCTGTTTCATTGGCAGTTGCAGCTGTTCCGGAAGGCCTGCCCATAGTAGTTACCATCTCGCTCGCAATCGGCGTGCAGAGAATGGCGAAGCGCAACGCATTGATCAGAAAGCTCCCAAGCGTAGAAACCCTGGGCAGCGTAAGCGTAATCTGCACAGATAAAACTGGCACATTAACACACAACGAAATGACAGTAAAAAAGATTTTTGTAAGCAACTCAATTATAGATGTATCCGGCTCAGGCTATTCAAAAAACGGCGCACTCACAGAAAACGGCAAAGTAGTCAATCCTCAAAAATTCCCGGAATTAAACTTATTGTTAAAAATTGGGATGCTCTGCAACAACGCAAAAATAGAAGACAACAATAACAACCAAAGAAAAGTCATTGGAGATCCAACAGAAGGCTGCTTAATAGTTAGCGCAGA
>CAYJSO010000037.1:6986-8080 GCA_964372795.1 uncultured Methanosarcinales archaeon | reverse complement strand
ATTTTTGAGTATTGCATAAATTATCCCCCTAATCAGGCAACTGCGGCGGCAGCAATATATTATTTTCAACTCCCCCGCCACTCACAACAACACTCCCGCTATTCGCAAACCACAGATAATAAACAACAACATTAATTGCTATAACAATTAAAACAATCAAAATAACAAGAAAAACAAATGTTCCTTTGCTCATTGCTTTTTTGCTTGTCTTCATTTATTCACCTTTAATTTGGTATCTCTGGAGGGTTTATCCTTGCACTTCCCAGCTTGCATTTATCTTCTACTTTTAAAACTACGCCTCGTCCAACATCAGAATCCGAGTCTCCAAACATAACATCTTCTAATCCGTTAACCCCTTCAATATCATCTGTCTTTCCGCGCTCTCTAGCTACAAGCTCTTTAATCGTTTTGTCATCAAAAACTTCCCATTTCTGAAACTGCCAGAACGCATACTTCACAATATCACAATCCCCATTTATTTCACGCACGCGCTTGCCCTTGAACTCAGGCGTTACCGTGATGAAATTCCACCCCTTGCTCAACTCAACTTCATTGTGCTTTGGAACATCTACTCTATGATATCTAAACGTCCCGCTCCTATCAGAATAAACCCACGCGGAACCAAAAGCTACTCTAAGTTTTTCATCGGCAGATAACTCAGGCAATATTTTCTCTATCTCACTATAACTCGGATATGCCTGAAAATAAGATTTTTTAGATGGGAAATAAACATAAACTGCTTTTATATTATCTATCTTTACCTCACTATTAGGTAAAATGTTGCGCTCAATGTTAAAGTCAGGCATAAGAACTATATTCCATCCCTGCTCAAGATAAACTTCAACATTATAATTATAACCATCAGAAGATACAGGTGTCATCGCGCCATACACAATACCAACTAACAAAACAACAACAAAACAGACAAATACCAAACTTTTATTTACCATTTTTAACCCTCAATCAGGCAGCATCGGCGGCTGCAAGATACTATTTTCAACTCCTCCACTATTTACAACAACATTTCCGCTATTCGCAAACCACAGATAATAAACAACAACATTAATTGCTACAATAATCAAAACAAGCAAGAT